>NZ_JCBATA010000077.1:0-37396 GCF_059816245.1 Frankia sp. RB5 | reverse complement strand
CACAACACCATCCACGCCACCCGACCCGACGGCACCCCCATCACCACCACACCACCCACCCTCACCACCCACGACCTCGACGCACTCATCCGCAACCTCGACGAAGAAGGCGAAGAAGGAGGCTAGGTCGGGGACCTACGGGCGGTCGGCGCGGGCGGGCTGGATGGCAGGGGCGTTGCGCCAGTCGTCGAGGCCGTACTCGACCGTGCCGACGGGGATCTTGCCGCCGGTGATCTCGCTCCAGTGGGCGTGGTTGAGCTGGTGCAGGGTGAAGCAGGCGTCGAGGGCGGTGGAGAAGCCCATGGCGTCCTGGGTCTGGTTCACCGACTCCTTGACCAGCAGCGCTGCCATGGTGGGGACCTTCGCGATGCGGCGGGCGAACTCGACGGTGCGCTCGGAGATCTCGTCGGCCCCGAAGACCTTGCTGACCATGCCGAGCGCGTGCGCCTCGGTGGCGCCGAGCGAGTCGCCGGTGAGCAGCAGTTCCTTGGCGCGGCGGGGGCCGAACTCCCACGGGTGGGCGAAGTACTCGACGCCGCACATGCCCAGGCGGGTGGCGACCACGTCGGCGAAGACGGTGTCCTCGGCGGCGACGATGAGGTCGCAGCACCAGGCCAGCATCAGGCCGGCGGACAGCACGTTGCCGTGCACCTGGGCGATGGTGATCTTGCGCAGGTCGCGCCAGCGGCGGGTGTTGTGGAAGTAGTAGTGCCACTCCTGGCGGGTGCGGGCCTCGGCGCCGGGCATTGTGGCGCCGTTGCACAGGTAGGTGGGGTGCTGGTCGGGGCCGGGCTCGCGCTCGCTGATGCTCTCCGGGGTGCCCATGTCGTGACCGGCGGAGAACGACGCGCCGGCGCCGCGCAGGATCACCACGCGGACGGTGTCGTCCGTCTCGGCGCGTTCGAAGGCCTGGCCGAGCTCAACGAGCATGCCGCGGTTCTGCGCGTTGCGGGACTGCGGGCGGTCGAGGGTGATGCGGGCGACCCGGCCGTCCTCGAGTGTCTCGTAGCTGAGGTAGCGGTAGTCACTCATCGGCGTTCCACCAGGGATAGAAGTCGGGTAGGTCGTCAGCGAGGCGCTGGGTGAACCGGGGCGGGCGTTTCTCGCGGAACGCGGTGATGCCCTCGGTGGTGTCGGGGGAGCCGGTGACGGCGCGCAGCGCCAGGGACTCCAGCCGGTTCGCCGCGCGCGGGTGGTCGGCCTCCAGCAGCTTCCACATGAGCTGGCGGGTCAGCGCGACGGCGACGGGGGCGGCGTTCTCGGCGATCTCGCGGGCCAGCGCCTGAGCGGCGGGCAGCACCTCGGCGGCGGGCAGGACGCGGGAGACGAGCCCGGCGCGCAGCGCCTCGTCCGGGCCGAACAGCCGGCCCGAGGTGGCCCACTCGACGGCGGTGGCGATGCCGACGACCCGTGGCAGGAAGAAGTTCGCGCACGACTCGGGGACGATGCCGCGCCGGGTGAACGGAAGGCCCAGCTTGGCGCCCTCGGCGACGATGCGCACGTCCATCGGCAGGGTCATGGTGATGCCGATGCCGACGGCGGTGCCGTTCATCGCGGCGATGACCGGCTTGGGCAGGTCGTAGATGATCTCAGCGAGGATGCCGCCGACGTCGCGGGTGCCGCCGCGCAGCGGCTTGAAGTCGTCGGCGGTGGCGTTGTAGCCGTCACGGGAGGCGAGGTCGGTGCCGGCGGAGAAGTAGCGCCCGGCACCGGTGACGACGACCGCGCGCACCTCCTCGTCCTCGCCGGCGTGGCGGAACGCGTCGATCAGCTCGTCGAGCACCCGGTAGGTGACGGTGTTGCGCTGCTCGGGTCGGTTGATCGTCAGGGTGAGTACACGGTCGGTGAGCTCGTACCGGATGTCCTGGTAGGTGCTGGTGTCCTGACAGGTCACTCAGACCACCCCGTCCGCGTGGAGGTCGGCGATGGCGTCGGTGGGCAGGCCGAGCTCGGCCAGCAGGGTGTCGGTGTGCTCGCCGAGGCGGGGGACGGCGCCCATCGGGGACGTCCAGTTCGGCGTGATCGGCGGGGGTAGCGGGGCGCGCCACGGACCGGCGGGGGTGGCGACCTCGCGCCAGCGGTCCCGGGCGGTGAGGTGCTCGTGGTCGATGACGTCCTGCACGTCGTTGAGCCGGGAGTTGCCGAGGCCGGCGGCGTCGAGCACCTCCTGGGCCTTGTCGATCGAGACGGTCGTCGTCCAGTCGCGGATCGCCTCGTCGAGGGCGGGGCGCAGGCGGACCCGGTCGTCGTTGTGCGCGTAGGCCGGGTCGTCGGCGAGGTCGTCGCGGCCGAGCACCGTGCGGGCCAGGCGCTGCCATTCGCCGTCGTTGGTGGTGCCGAGGACGACGGTGTAGCCGTCCGCGGTCGGGTAGGCGCCGTAGGGGGAGACGGCGGGGGAGCTGACGCCGTTGGGGTCGGGCGTCTCGCCGGTGCCCATGGTGATGTTCATGGCGTAGCTCATCCACTCGACGACCGTGTCGAACAGGCTGACGCCGATCGCGGCGCCGCGGCCTGTCGTGGTGCGCGCGTGCAGTGCGGCGAGGACCGAGGTCACGGTGTACATACCGGCGCCGATGTCGGCCAGCGGGATGCCGGGCTTGGCGCGGGTCTGCGCCGTGCCGGTGATGGCGCACGAGCCGCCCTCCGACTGCACGAGCAGGTCGTAGGCGCGCTTGTGGGACAGCGGGCCGCCGTCGCCGTAGCCGGAGATGTCGACGGCGACGACGCGTGGGAAGCGGGCGACGAGCTGCTCGGCGCTGAAGCCGTAGCGCGCCGCCGCGCCCGGGGCGAGGTTCTGGACGACGACGTCGGCGCGGGCGAACAGCCGCTCCAGCACGTCCGCGCCGCGGGGGTCGCGGAAGTTGAGGCTGAGCGACTCCTTGCCCCGGTTGAGCCAGACGAAGTGGGCGGCGAGTTCGCCGAGGACGGCGCGGTCGTAGTCGCGGGCGAAGTCGCCGCCGCGCGGGTTCTCGACCTTGATGACCCGGGCGCCGAGGTCGGCGAGCTGCCGGGTGGCCATCGGGGCGGCCACGGCCTGCTCCAGGCCGACGACCACGAGGTCGCGCAGGGGCAGGCCGGCGGGGCTGGACATCACTGGGCTCCCTGGGCAGCATCGCCGTTCTGGGCAGCGTCGCCGTTCTGGGCAGCGTCGCCGTTCTGGGCAGCATCGCCGTTCTGGGCGGCATCGACGCTGGCGAGCCAGGCGCGGTGGCGGGCGAAGTGGCCGGGGTCACGGCTGACCATGACCGCGCTCGCGGTGGCGAGCACCGTGCGGCTGGGCAGGAGCAGGAGCTCGCCCTTGACGTACCGGCGGTGGCCCTCCTGGTGGTCGAGCCAGGTCCGGCCGAGCAGCGGGCGGCCGACCGGGACCGGCTTGACGTAGGTCACGGCGAGCTGACCGGTCACGGCGAGCTCGCCGCGCAGGATCATGACGTGGCCGAGCATCTCGTCGAACGCACCGGCGGTCCACCCGCCGTGCGCGACGTCGGGGCCGCCCTCGTTCTCCGGGCCGCAGACCAGCTCCGTCACGACGACGCCGTCCGGGCCAAGGGTCTCGCTGGTCAGGCCCAGCCGGCAGTGGCCGAGCCGGCGGCAGGCACCGCACAGCCCGACGCCGTTCGGGCCGATGCGCTCGAGGTTCGACCCCAGCCAGTCCTCGTCTGCCAACGCCTCTCCTCTGTCCGGTCCTCTGTCCGGTGGCCCGGCTCACATTGCTGTGACCTGGCCCGCGCCGGTCCTCCTCAATAAACCAGAGGTGCCCGCCTTGCGCGCTCGTCGTCACGGTTGGGCTGTTCTTGTCACTCCAGCTTGGCCATGCAAACATCTAAATGATGACTGCGCGGGGGATGACTGCGCGGGGATCGTGCGACGTCGGACGCACTCCCGCGGGCGTACGCTCACGCGCCTGCACCACGATGCGCTCCCACCACGAGGACGGGCCGGGACCTGGCCCAGGATCTGGACGAGGACATGGATTTCGGACTGACTGACGAGCAGCGCCTGTTGCAGCAGACGGCGCGGGAGTTCGTGTCGAAGGTGTGTCCCCCGGAGCAGGCCAAGGAGTGGGACGAGGCCGGTGTCTACCCGGTCGAGCTGTTCACGCAGATGGGGGACATGGGCTGGCTGTCGCTGCCGTTCCCCGAGTCGATCGGCGGCGCCGACGGTAGCATCGTCGACCTGTGTGTGCTCATCGAGCAGCTGGGCCGGGCCAGCCTCGACATCGCCATGTGCTTCGCGGGGACGTTCATCCCGGGCCTCACCCTGTTCAAGTGGGGGACGCCGGAGCAGCACGAGCGGTACCTGCCCGGGATGATGGAGGGCCGCAACCGCTTCGCGATGGCGATGAGCGAGCCGGACGTCGGCTCGGACGTGGCCGCGCTGCGCACCTCCGCGGTCGATGACGGCGACCACTTCATCGTCAACGGCCAGAAGGCGTGGTGCACCGGCGCGGGCCTGCCCGGTGTGATCATGGCGACGTACGTGCGGACGGACCCGACCGCGCCGAAGCACAAGGGCATGTCGCTGCTGCTGATCGACCCGGCGTCGCCGGGCGTCGAGATCCGCCGTACGCCGACGTTGGCCCGGCACATCCTCGGTACCAACGAGGTGTTCCTCACCGACGTGCGGGTGCCCAAGGAGAACCTCGTCGGCCCGCTGAACGGGGCCTGGAAGGTCATGCTCTCCGGCCTGGACGTCGAGAAGATCCTGATGAGTGCCGCCTACACCGGCACGGCGCAGTCGACCATCGACGAGGCACTGGCCTACTCGCTGGAGCGGGAGGCGTTCGGCCGGCCGATCGGCACGTTCCAGTCGCTGGCGCACGGGCTCGCCGACCTGCAGACCGAGATCGACGCGGCGCGGCTGCTGTCGTTCCGGGCGGCCAGCATGCTCAGCGCCGGCGAGCCGTGCACCCGTGAGGGCGCGATGGCGAAGCTCAAGTGTTCGGAGACGTATGTCGCCGCCGCCCGCCTGGGTATGCAGGTCCTCGCCGGCCACGGCTTCTCGACCGAGAGCGTGATGAGTTTCCGCTGGCGGGAGTCGATCGTGGCGACGATTTCCGGTGGCACCAGCCAGATCCAGCGCAACGCGATCGCCCGCAGCATGGGCCTGCGCTCGTACTGAGCAGCCAGGACGCCGAACGGCGAGCTCCCCGTGAAGGGGGCTCGCCGTTCGTGCGTCGGGGGCGCGGCAGCTAGATGCCGATGTGCTGGGCGACGAGTTCGCGGTGCAGGGCCGGGTCGCCGAACAGGAGCTGGCTGGCCTTGGCCCGCTTGAAGTACAGGTGGGCGGGGTGCTCCCAGGTGAAGCCGATGCCACCGTGGACCTGGATGTTGCTGGTGGTGCACTGGTAGTAGGCGTCCGAGCAGCAGGCCTTGGCGATCGAGGAGACCAGCGGGAACTCGTCGGAGTCGGTGGCGCCGGCCCACAGCGCGTAGTACGCGGCGGAGCGGGCGGCCTCGAGCTGGACGAGCATGTCGGCGCAGATGTGCTTGATCGCCTGGAAGGAGCCGATCGGCCGGCCGAACTGCTCGCGGATCTTCGCGTACTCGGCGGCCATCTCGACGGTGCGCGCGGCGCCGCCGACCTGCTCGGCGGCCAGCGCCGTGGCGGCGACCCGCAGGACCTTCTCGACCGTCGGCCACGCGTCGCCGCTGCCGAGCCGGCGCGCCGGGGTGCCGGCGAACTCCAGCCGGGCCCACTTGCGGGTCTGGTCCATGGTGGGCAGCAGGGCGCGGGTGAGACCGGCGGCGTCCGCGTCGACGAGGAACAGCCCGATCTCGTCGCCGGTGACGGCCACGACGATGAGCAGGTCGGCGGTGTGCCCGTCGACGACGAACGTCTTGACCCCGTCGAGCGTCCAGGTGTCACCCCCACCCTGGGCGGCGGACACCGTGACGCCCTCGCGGTCCCAGCGGCCGGACTCCTCGGTGAGCGCGAGGGTGGAGATCAGGGTGCCCTCGGCGATCTGCGGCAGGTACTTCGCGGCAGCGGCCTCGTCACCCGCGGTGAGCAGGGTGGTGGTGGCCAGCACGACGGTGGACAGGTACGGCGCGCACAGCAGGGTGCGCCCGGCCTCCTCCAGGACGACGCCGACCTCGAGCAGGCCGTAGCCGGCGCCACCGAGCTCCTCCGGGATCGCGAGGCCGAGCAGGCCGATCTCGGCGAACTGGCTCCACAGCTTGCGGTCGAAGCCCTCGTCGGTGGCCATCAGACGGCGCACGTCGGTCTCGGTGGACAGGTCGGTGAGGACGTCCGCGACGGTGCGTCGGAGCTCCTCCTGCTCTTCGGTGAACGCGAAGTCCATGGGGCGCCCCTCAACCTCTGTCCGTGCGCCGCACGGGCGCGAAATTATAGATTAATCAATTGTACAATTATGCCGGGCCTGGCGGGTGGCGGGTGGCGGGACGGGATCGCTAGAACTGTAGGACGGCGACAGTGGTCGGCTCAACGGGTCGGTCGCGGGACGGACGGGACGGGGCAACGATGCTCACAGTCGAGGACCAGCTGGCGATCCGGCGTCTCGCCGACCTGTACGGCTACCTGATCGACGAGCGGATCTTCTCCCGCGTCGACGAGGTTTTCACCGCCGACGTTCGCTACGACGTCACCGACTTCGGCGGTCCGGTCCTGCACGGGATTCCCGCCGTCGTCGACTACTGGCGGGGGTCGGACGAGCACCCGCTTGCGCATCACGCGGTGAACGTGCTGATGGACGAGCGGGCCGACGGCTTTGGTGACGGCCCGGTGGACGTCGTCGTGAAGGGGCTCGGGGTCGGGCCGCGAGGGCGGGTCGGCAGCGTCACCTACTACGACGTCGCCGTGCGCAGGCCGGACGGCTGGCGGTTGTCGTCGCGCCGTGCTGTGCTGCGGCGACCGGACCGGATTCCCGCCGAGTCCTGACGTCTTCGGGCGGTCACTAGGAGTGATCGAACTGGGCGCGTGCGCGGGGGTGAGCTGGTAAAGTCCCACGCCGTCGACAGCCAGGTCCGGCTCCCGGGAGACGCCACATGCGCAGTGCCAAGGACTTCTTCGCTCCCCTTGCCGTGGGAGCTCCCACTCCGCCGCGTGACATCCCGTGGCGGCCCTCGCGTGTGATCCACTTCTTCGACCCGAGCAACGAGAAGATGGCCGCCAAGCTGCCGGGCCTCATTCCCCGCGTCGACGTGCTGCTCGGGAACCTGGAGGACGGCGTCCGCGCCGACAACAAGATCGCCGCCCGGGAGGGCCTGGTCAAGGTCGCCGAGGGCAACGACTTCGGCGAGACGCAGTTCTGGGTCCGGGTGAACAGCATCGACTCGCCCTGGGGGCTGGACGACCTGCTCACCCTGGTGCCGGCGATCGGCGCGAAGCTCGACGTCATCATGCTGCCCAAGGTGCAGGGCGCCGAGGACATCCACTACATCGACAGGCTGCTCGCCCAGCTTGAGGCGAAGGCGGGCCTGACCCGGCCGATCCTCGTGCACGCGATCCTGGAGACCGCCCGCGGCGTCGGCAACGTCGAGGAGATCTGCGCGGCGAGCCCGCGGATGCAGGGACTCTCGCTCGGGCCCGCGGACCTGGCCGCCGACCGGCGGATGAAGACCACCCGGGTTGGCGGCGGCCACCCGGGCTACCTTGTCCGCCAGGACCCGAACCCGGACGCGCCGGACGCCGTGCGCGCCACCTTCCAGCAGGACCCCTGGCACTACACCTTGGCCCGGATGGTCGACGCCTGCGTGGCGCACGGGATCATGCCCTACTACGGGCCGTTCGGCGACATCGCCGACGTCACGGCCTGCGAGGACCAGTTCCGCAACGCCTTCCTGCTCGGCGCGGTCGGCGCCTGGTCGCTGCACCCGGTGCAGATCGACATCGCGAAGAAGGTCTTCAGCCCCGAGGTCAAGGATGTCGAGTGGGCGAAGAAGGTCGTCGACGCGATGGGTGACGGCACCGGTGCCGTGATGGTCAACGGCACCATGCAGGACGACGCCTCGGTGAAGCAGTGCCGGGTCATCCTGGATCTCGCCCGCCGGCTCGCCGCCCGCGACGCGGACCTCGCCGCCGCCTACGGCCTGGCCGGCCCGGCTGCCTGAGTCCACGCCCGCGACGTGAGAAAGGCCCGCGACGTGAGAAAGGCGGGTGGGCCGCTGTCCCGGGCGGCCCACCCGCCTCGTCATTCGGTCTGGATCAGTACCGGGTCTGGATCAGTACCGGGTCTGGATCAGTTCAGCACCTTGCTGACGTCCACCGGGTCCGGGTAGGCGAGCACGGGCACGCCGTCCTTCACCTTGACCAGGTAGACCTCCGGGGCGGAGACCCGCGTGTTGACCTTGTCGACCGAGGCGCTCGGCGTCCACGGCGGCACCACACCGAGTTCGAGGTTCTTCGCGGCGTCGAGCTGGGCGCGCAGGCCGGCGGCGTCGATCGTCTTGGCCGACTTCAGCAGGGTGGCGATGGCGTTCACCGACGGCCACGCCAGCAGGGCGGTGCCGAACATCTTGCCGGGCTCGGCGTCCTTGTCGCCCGCGGCGATCTCGGCATCGAGGTCCGCCTTCATGGCCTTGACCTGCGGGTTCTTGTCGGCGTAGGACGTCGGGATCACGCTCGATCCGTGGATGATGCCCTTGGTGATGTCCTCGCTGAACTCCTTGTAGTCATTGGGCTTGAGGTTCCCGGAGTTCATCAGCCAGGACAGGTGCAGCCCGCTCTGGTCCGCGGCGCGCAGCGTCTGGACGGCACCCTGCTCGGTGAGGGCGATCATCGCGCTGTCCGCCCCGCTGCGCTGGATGGCCGCGATCAGCGGCGCGTAGTCGGCGGTGGTCGGCGGGAGCTTCTGCTGGCCGACGACCTGCATGCCGAGCTTGGCCGCCGCGCCCGACATCGCGGCCAGGAACGGCCCGGACGGCGCGTTGTCGGTGGTGACCAGGTAGACCTTCTTCTTGCCTTCCTTCTGCGCGCCGATCAGCGCCGCCGCGTAGGGGTAGTTGAGGCCGCCGTCGAGCAGGTACGAGGTGGACGCCTGGTACTCCGCCGGCACCAGGGCGCCGAGACCGACCTGCGGGATGCCCGCCTGTTCGAAGATCTGGACGGTCTGCGCGCCGCCCTGGGGGGCGATCGACTTGACGGTGGCGATGACCCCGTCACTGACGAGTTGCCGCGCACACGCCGCGGCCTTGTTCGGGTCGAACTCGGGGTTGCAGTACACCAGCTCCAGCGGCCGGCCGTTGACGCCGCCCCGGGTGTTCACACCGCGCACCGCGGCCCGCGCGGCCGCGACGTAGTCCGGGGTGTTGAAGACGGCGTTGTTGGTCGGCGCGTACATGCCGATCTTGATTGGCGCGCCGGACAGCTTGCCGGTGGGGTTGGCGATCGCGGCCGAGTTGCTGGAGCCACCGCCCCCACTGCTGCCGCACGCGGCCAGGACGACAGCGCCCGCTAACAGCGAGGACGCGAGAGCGGTCAGTCTTCGGGATCTCATTCGTGCTCCTTGTGTGCATGACGCGACCCGGCGGGAACGTCGAGGGCGCCGGACTGGGGGACGTGACGTCGTCACCCAGGTCTGTGGTGTGGCGGCGGTGAGGCGCGGTCAGGCCGGCGCCGCCACCGCGTGGGTGTCGGGCTCGGGGTCGGCCTCGCCCAGGTAGGCGGCGCGGACGGCCGGGTCACGGCTGACCCGCTCGGGAGGCCCGACCGCGATGCGGCGGCCGAACTCGACCACGGTGATCTCGTCGCAGACGGCCATGACCACCGACATGTCATGCTCGACGAGCAGGATGCCGATGCCCCAGTCGTCCGCCAGGTGCCGGACCAGCCGGCCGAGGTGGGCGCTCTCGGTCTCGTCCAGGCCCGCCGCCGGCTCGTCGAGCAGCAGCACCGACGGCCCGCTGGCCAGGGCGCGGACGATCGCGACGAGGCGCCGCTTGCCGTAGGGCAGCTGCCCGGCCGGCTCGTCGAGGAAGTCCAGCAGGTCGAACTCGCGCAGCGCGTCGATCGCGGACGGCGGCAGCTCCTGGCGGGCGGGGCGCACCAGGTCGCGCAGACCGCCGAGCGCCGGGCGGGCGTGGTCGGCGGCGAGCAGGTTCTCCCGCACGGTCAGGTCCTCGAACAGCTCCAGCGACTGGAACGAGCGCGCCACCCCGGCCAGCGAGCGCCGGTAGACGGGCTTGTCGTCGAGGCGGAGCTCGCCGAGGTGGACCGAGCCGGTGGACCGGGTGAAGCCGCTGACGGCGTCGATGACCGACGTCTTGCCTGCGCCGTTCGGGCCGATCAGCCCGTGCACCTGACCGGGCTGGACGGTCAGGTCCAGGTCGTCGACGGCGACGACCGCGCCGTAGCGGACGGTCAGGCCGGTGACGACGAGGTTCTCCCGCCGCCGGGTGGGCGCGTGCGCCGCCGGGCCGGCGGCCGACTCCGCCGTGGTCTGCGCTGTGGTCTGTGCTGTGGTCTGTGCTGTGGTCTGCATCGCGGCGTCGGCCTTGTCGGTCGCGCCGGGGGCGGGGCGGCGGGACGAGCGCAGGCGGGCGGTGATCCGGTGGAAGGTGTGCTGGTTGTGCGACGCCATGCCGTTGGCGTCCTGCACCAGCAGGCCGATGAGGATCACGCCGCCGATGAGGACCAGCCAGGACTGGATCGCGCCCAGGTAGTCGGTCAGCAGGCTGCCGACGCCGCCGGTGGACAGCGTGGAGCCGTACAGCGGGCCGGACAGGTAGCCGACGCCGCCGACCACCGCCAGGGTGATCGAGGTGATCGAGTTCAGCGGGTCGAAGCTGACGTCGTAGGTGATCGTCGACGCGGTGAACGCGAGCAGCGTGCCGGCGAGGCCCGCGAGTGCCGCGGACAGCGTGAACGCGTACATCTTCGCGCGGAACACGTTGACGCCGAGGGCGGCCGCGGCCCGCTCGTTGGTCCGCACCGCGAGCAGCCGGCGGCCGGAGGCGCTGCGGCGCAGGTTGCTGACGATGGCCAGCGACGCGAGCAGCCAGATCACCGCGAACACCGCGTAGTGGCCGGGCTGGCTGATGGCGTCGAGCCTGACGCCGAAGAACCGCTGCGTGCCGACGACGGTGCCGTTCGAGCCGCCGGTGTACTTCGAGTTGTTGAACAGCACGGCCTGCACCGCGGAGCCGAGGCCGAGCGTGACCACGGCGAGGTTCACCCCGCGGGTGCGCAGTGCCGGCAGGGCGAACACCGCGCCCACGACGGCCGCGCCGACGATGCCCGCGAGCAGGGCTAGTTCGAAGGGCCAGCCGGCGGCGGCGACCAGGCGCCCGGAGAAGTAGGCGCCGATGCCCGCGAAGGTGAACTGCGCCAGGGAGAGCTGGCCGGCGTAGCCGGTCAGGACCACGACGGACAGCAGGATGATCGAGATGACGCAGCTGTAGGTGACGACGGCGTTCCAGTCCGCGTTGAGGACCGCGAGCGAGAGCACCGCGACCGCGACCGCGACCGGCAGCACGATCGGCCAGCGCACCCGCCCGCTGCTGACCTGCGGTCGGTGCTCGACCAGCGAGCTGCGCAGCGGCAGGCCACGGCCGCGCACGACCATCACCAGCATGATCATCAGGAAGGGTGCGGCCTGCGAGATGCCCTGCTGGTTGACGTAGCGGTTGAGCTCGCTCTGCGCGATGCCGAGGGCGACGCCGCCGAGCAGCGCCAGCGGGAACGAGGTGAACGAGGCGAACAGCGCCACCGCCATCGCCACGATGACCAGGCCCGTCAGCGTGGTGACCTGCAGGCCGGTCAGCGGGACGATCAGGATGCCGGCGAAGGCGGCGAGCGCGCCGCCCAGTGCCCAGTTCAGCGCCGCGATGAGGTCCGGCGACCAGCCGAGGCTCGCCAGCGCCCGCTGGTTCTCCGCCATCGCGCGGGTCGCGAGCCCCAGGCGGGTGAGCCGGAAGACGGCGGTGAGGATGACGGTGAGCACCACCGCGATCCCCAGCAGCCACAGCCGGTCCCGGGCCACCGAGACCGAGCCGAAGTCGACGATCGTGTGGGGCAGGAAGGTGTTCACCGTGCGCGGCTCGGAACCGAAGATCAGGTTTGCCGCCGCCTCCAGGATGACCATCACGCCGAGGGTCGCGATGACCCGGGCGAGCGGGGAGGCGGTGCGCAGCGGCCGCATGATCAGCAGATGGATGACCGCGCCGAGCGCGCCGCCCAGCAGCACGGCGGCGATCGCCGCCGTGGGCTGGGACCAGCCGTAGTTACGGATCAGATCGTCGTAGCAGAACGCGCCCGACATGGCGATCGAGCCGTGCGCGAAGTTGACGACGCCGGAGCCGCGGTAGACGAGGACGAGGCCCTGGGCGAGCAGCGCGTAGACGGCGCCGACGCCGAGGCCGAGCAGGGCGAACCGGATGACCTCCACGGCCGCTCAACCGCCTAACGGGGCGTCGGACGACGCGGTCAGCTGGTCGCGCAGCACGTTTTTGCGGATCTTCTGCGATGCGGTCATCGGGAAGCTCTCCACCACTCTCCAGATCACGGGAACCTTGAACGGGGCGAGGACCTGCCGGGCGTAGCCCCGCAGCTCCTGGTCGTCCAGCCGGGCCCCGTCGGCCGGCCGGACGAAGGCCGCGACCTGTTCCCCCCAGGTCGGGTCAGGGGTGCCGACGACGGCGATCTCGGCGATGCCGGGATGGCCGAGCAGTGCCTCCTCGACCTCGCGGGGGTAGATGTTCTCCCCGCCCCGAATGATCACCTCGCGGGCGCGGCCGTGAAAGGTGATCAGGCCGCGGTCGTCCATCGCCGCGAGGTCGCCGGTGTGCATCCAGCCCTCGGTGTCGAAGACCTCGTCGTCGGTGGCCAGGCCGTCCATGTAGCCGGTCATGGTGAGCCGGGAGCGGGTGCACAGCTCGCCCACCTCGCCGAGTTCGGCGATCTCGCCGGCGGAGCCTTCGACCCGGGTGCCCAGCCGCTGGATGCAGACCTCGCGCTGGGGCAGCGGGCGGCCGATCGTGGCCGCCTTGTCGTCGGAGGAGTCGTGCAGGCCCGTCTGGGAGATCGACACCGACTCCGACTGGCCGTAGCCGATCAGGACGGTGGCGCCGAGTATCTTCTCCAGCTCGCGGATCAGCGCCGACGGGACGGACGCGCCGCCGCCCATCATCGTGCGCAGCGAACTCAGGTCGGCCGAGGGGAAGTCGGGGTTGTCGATCAGGCGCTGCAGCACGGTCGCCACGAACCCGGTGTGGGTCGCCCGTGTGCGCACGAGCAGGCGCAGCACATCGCCCGCGGTGGGTCGCGGCACGACGACGTAGGTGCCGCGCACGGCGAGCGCACCGAGCACGAGCGAGATCGACCCGCCCACATGGTGCAACGGCAGCGCCGTGCACCACACCTCGTGGTCGCTGGGTTCGAGGGCCAGGGCGGAGTACCGGGCGCTGTTGAACGCCGCGAGATGAGTGATCACCGCGCCCTTGGGGCGGCCGGTCGTCCCCGAGGTGAACTGCACCAGGAACGGGTCCTCTGGGCGCACCACCGGCAGCGTCGGTGTCGGGTCATCCGGTCCTGGTCCCGGCGCCGGCTGGGCGAGCAGCGCCGCTCCCCAGGGCTCCAGCTCGACGATGTCGCGCAGCTGCGGCAGCCGGGGGTGCAGGTCGGTGGCGCGCTCCAGCAGCGGCTTGCCCGCCGAGTCCGGCACCGTGAACAGCAGGGCCGCCCCCGAGTGACTCAGCAGGTACTCGGCCTCGGGGTCGACGAGCGCGGGGTTGAGCGGGGCGAGCACGGTGCCGGCGAGGGCGCTGGCGTACTCGAGGATGAACCAGACGAGGCTGTTCGGCGCCCACACCGCCACCCGATCTCCCGGCGACGTGCGCGCCACGAGCCAGGTGGCTCCCCTGGTGGCCACGGCGTACAGCTGTGACCAGGTCAGGCTCCGCAGGTCGTCGCCCACCTCCCAGAGCACCGCGAGGTCATCGCCGGCCGTGGTCGCCAGCTCGGCGAGGATCTCGCCGATGCTCCGCTCGTCGAGCTCAGGTTCAAGATCGGCAGACCAGTAGGCCTTGCGCGCGATCAGCACGCGGTCCCTCCGTTCGCCCGGTCGGATTCGCGAGGGTCGTGCGGGCCGTCGACGACGATCCTCGCGTTACGTGATGTGGGCCATAAAGTTAGATAATTTGGCTGCGTTGTCAAGCGTTCCCCGGTTGGCGGTGACGTCGCGCACTCTGGCACCGACGACGACGCCGTCGATCGAGCGATTCGTTCCGGAAACCGTCCGTGTAGGACCGGCTCCGGATCCGTCTCGGTCCGCGGGTTGTCCGATTCGCCGCCGGTAGCAGCGATCTGTCCTGAAAATCCCTTTCTCCGACTGAGCGGATGATCGGGCTGCTGTCGATCACGAGCCCGGCATCGGCGCGGGCGGCGGACCTCCGGCGGTGATCGTCCCAGGTGATCGTGATGATGTCCTGGCGGTGGGCCGTGCAATTCGCCGGGCGCGCTGATTCATGCGAAGGCGGGCCGGTTGTCGCCGCGGCGCTAATAGGGGAGACCTGTCTGGTCCCGGCCGGGTGTCGGAACCGGGTGTGGCGGGCAGTCGGCTCGTCGCGGCCCCGGAACGGCGTTCTCGCCCGTCAGGGTCGACGTCGAACGAGGAGATCGGCGGCGGGAATCCTGATTCCGCCGAAGTCGCGCAACGCGTTCCGTCGATATTGGCCGGGGGTCCGCCACCGTTTTCCGGGAACGTTTCGCGTTCGGTGTCCGCGGCGGCTCGTGGCCGGTTCCGGGTGCGGTGCTGCCGTAGCCTGAGGTGATGGGGGACCTGCCGGGGCACGGCGGCTCAGCGCAGAGGCGCAGCAGTGCCACGGTGCGGTCCGCGGTGCTCGCGGCCGCGCGGCAGGTCTTCGACGAGCACGGCTTCGCCGGCGCCCGGACCCGGGAGATCGCCAGCCGGGCCAAGGTGACCGAGCAGATGATGTTCCGTCACTACCCGAGCAAGGCGGACCTGTTCGAGCAGGCCGTCGCCATCCCGTTTGGCGCCGTGGTCAGCGACTACCTGCGGGACTTCGAGCGGGGTCTCGCCGAGGACCTGCCACCCGAGGACCTCGGCCGCCTCTACGTCAGCCGCCTGTACGCGTTCATGCGGGAGCACCGGCGGCAGATTCTGGCGCTCATCGCGGCGGAGTCGCACAGCCCCGGCATGTTCCAGGACCGGCGCCGGCTGCTGGACGGCTTCTACCGCGTCCTCGAACCGGCGGTGGACCGGGGGGTCGCGCACGAGGGCACCACGGCGGTGAACGCCCGGCTGATCGTCCGGCTGACCTTCGGCATGGTCCTGTCGGCGGCGGTGCTCGACGAGAGCATCCTCGACCTCCGCCCTGATCAGGACTCCGAGCAGATCGTCGAGGAACTCACCGCCTACGTCCTCGCGGGCGTGCTGCGCCGCCCCTAGAGCTGGATCTTCCGTCCGTGCGGTGTGACGCTTGACACTGCATGTGATGAGCAAGAGAGTGGCACTCTCTTGGTCCGTCGACTGATCAGCCCGCCGCCGGGCTGAGGTTGGGTGCGTCGCATGACGATCAGCAGCCCCGAGGACGTCGCCTTAGGTACCGCCGCCGACAGCGCGCGCACGCCATCCGCGCCGCCGACGGTCGTGGCGAAGGACGTGTACATCGATCCGGCCTACGTCGCACTCGAGAAGGAGCGGCTGTGGCCGCGGGTGTGGCAGGTGGCCTGCCGGGAGGAGGAGATCGAGGCCCCCGGCAGCTACGTCACCTTCGAGGTGGCCGACGAGTCGATCATCGTGACCCGTCAGCGGGATGGCTCGATCCGTGCCTTCTACAACGCCTGCCAGCACCGCGGCCGCAGGCTCACCGAGGGCTGTGGCGTCGCAGGCCACTTCTACTGCCAGTACCACGGCTGGCGCTGGAACCTCGACGGCAGCCTGCGCGAGGCCGTCGACCGCGGTGATTGGGGCGACAGCGTCACCGACCAGGAGCTGCGGCTCAAGGAGCCGCTCGTCGACACCTGGGCCGGGTTCGTCTTCATCAACATGGACCCGAACGCCGAGCCGCTGCTCGACTACCTGCATCCGCTGCCCGAGATCTTCGACCCGTTCGAGTTCCACACCTTCCGCTACCGCTGGTACAAGTCCGTCGTCCTCCCGGCCAACTGGAAGACCTGCCTGGAGGCGTTCAACGAGGGCTACCACGTCCAGACGACGCACCCGCAGCTGCTGCGCTACAACGACGACCAGACCTACAGCGTCGCGCACGGGCGGCACGGGATGTTCGGCGGCGCCGACGACAACCGCCCGCTCGGCGCCCCCTCCCGGCGCCTCGACCTGCCCGTCCCGGAGGGCTTCGACTACCGCGACGGCGTCGTCAGGTTCGTCGAGATGATGGAGGAGACGCTCGGCGCGATCTGGACGCCCCGTGACCTCGCGGCGGCGAAGCGGATGGCGGCGGAGCTGCCCGACGGCACCGACCCGTACCGGGTCCTCGGCACGATGATGCTGTTCGCCGCCGAGTCCGCGATGGCCGACGGCGCCGGCTGGCCGAACCTCACCCCGGAGAACTTCGTCCGGGCCGGGCAGGACTGGCACATCTTCCCGAACCTGATCGTGCTGCCCTACCCGGACGGCGCGCTGTGGTACCGGTCGCGGCCGAACGGCGACGACCCGGACAGCTGCATCTACGACATCTGGTCGCTCGCCCGCTACCCGAAGGGCGAGGAGCCGCCGCTACGGCGCGAGTTCTACCAGGACTGGCACGACTCCGACGAGTGGGGCCTGATCCTCACCCAGGACTTCCGCAACATGGCCGCCGTCCAGCAGGGCATGAAGTCCCGAGGGTTCGCCGGGCCGCGCCCCAGCCCCCGGCAGGAACAGGCGATCGCCAACTTCCACCGGGTCCTGCAGGAGTACCTCGCGATGAGGCCGGTGACGGCGTGAGCGACGCGGACTGGGACGACGCGGGCTGGGATGTCGTCACCGACCTGCTCCTCGTGGGCAGCGGCGGCGGGGCGCTGTGTGCGGCGCTCGCCGCCCGCGCGGCCGGCGACCAGGTGCTGGTGCTGGAGAAGACCGACCAGATCGGCGGCTCGACGGCGATGTCCGGCGGGGTGCTGTGGCTGCCGAACAACCCGGTCTCCCGGGCGGCCGGCGTGAGCGACAGCCGCGAGGACGCGCTGCGCTACTTCGCGTCGGTGGTCGGCGACGCGGGCCCGTCGACGTCACCGGCGCGGGTCGACGCGTTTCTCGACGCGATCGAGCCGATGGTGACGTTCCTGTCCGGCTATGACCTGCGGTTCCGGCACTGCGAGGGCTACTCGGACTACTACGACGACCGCCCTGGCGGCAAGGCCCGCGGCAGGTCGCTGGAGACCGACCTGTTCGACTGCACCGAACTCGGCCCCTGGCGGGACAAGCTGCGGATCAGCGAGGGCATGCCGCCGGTGCCGATGTACACCGGCGAGGTCGCCACCGGCACGATGCCGACGACCGCTGCCGGCGCCCGCACGGCGGCGCGCGTCGCCGGCCGGTTCGCCCGGGCCACCCTGACCCGCCGGCAGGTTCGTGGCAGCGGTGCCGCACTGCAGGGCCGGATGCTGCGCGCGCTGCTGCGGGCGGAGGTCCCGGTCTGGACGTCCACGCCCGCCGTCGACCTGATCGTCGAGGGCGGCGAGGGCGGTGCGGGTGGCGAGGTCGGTGCGGGTGGCGAGGTCGTCGGCGTCGTCGCGGAGCGTGATGGACGGCGGATCCGGGTGCGGGCGCGGGCCGGTGTGCTGCTGGACGTCGGCGGGTTCTCGCACAACGCGCGGATGCGCGACCAGTACGGCCGCGCGCCGGCGTCGACCGCGTGGACCAGCGCGAATCCGGGCGACACCGGTGAGATGATCACCGCGGCGATGCGGCACGGCGCCGCCGTGGACCTGATGGACGAGGCGTGGTGGATCCCGTCGTCGGTGCTGCCCGACGGCAAGCCGCAGTTCGCCGTCTACGAGCGCAGCAAGCCGTTCGCGATCCTGGTGGACGAAAGCGGCGCCCGGTTCACCAACGAGGCGGCCTCCTACATGGAGGTCGGGCAGGCGATGTACGAGCGCAACGCCACCGTGCCCGCCGTGCCCAGCTGGTGGATCATGGACTCGCGCAACCGCCGCAGCTACGTCTGGGGGACGACGCCCGGCGGCATCAACCCCAAGGAATGGCTGCGCAGCGGCTACCTGAAGAAGGCCGACACGATCGGCGAGCTCGCCCGCCAGTGCGGTATCGACCCCGCCGGCCTCGAGGCGACGGTGGAGCGATTCAACCGCCACGCGGCCGAGGGGCGCGACCCCGAGTTCCACAAGGGCGAGCGGGCCTACGACCGGTACTACGGTGATCCGCGCGTGCAGCCCAACCCGTGCGTGGGGCCGGTCGAGCGGGCCCCGTTCTACGCCGTCGCGCTGTACCCGGGAGACGTCGGCACCTGCGGCGGGCTGCTGACCGACGAGCACGCCCGGGTGCTGTCCACCGACGGCGCGCCCATCGCGGGGCTGTACGCGGCCGGTAACTGCACGGCGTCGGTGGTGGGCCGCACCTACCCCGGGGCCGGGGCGAGCATCGGCGCGTCGTTCGTGTTCGGCTGGCTCGGTGCCCACCACGCCCACGCCCGCGCGCGCCGTCGCGGCGACGCGGATACGGCCGTCGGCGGGGCGGCGGTGCCGAACGGCGTCGGCCCGACCGACCTGCCCGCCGCCTCCGGCGTCGCCAGTGCACGAAAGGGAGACCATGGCTGATTCCGACCGAACCTCGCTGCTGTCGGTGTACCGCACGGCCGCGTTGATCAAGGCCGCGGACGAGAAGCTGCGTGGTCTGCTCACCTCCGGGGAGCTGGCGGTGGCCTACTACTCGCCGCGCGGCCAGGAGGTGCTGGCCGCGGCGACATCGGCCCACCTGGACGCGCAGGACTACCTTGTCACCACCTACCGCGGCATCCACGACCAGATCGCCAAGGGCGCACCGCTGGACCTGCTGTTCGCCGAGATCTTCGGCAGGGTGACCGGCACCTGCAAGGGCAAGGGCGGCCCGATGCACGTCACCCACCCGTCGACCGGCGTGATGGTGACCACCGGGATCGTCGGCAGCGGCCTGCCGATCGCCGTCGGGCTCGCGACGTCCTCGTCGATCCGCGGGGACGGCCGGGTGACCGTCGTCTGCTTCGGTGATGGCGCCAGCAACATCGGCGCCTTCCACGAGGCGCTGAACCTCGCGGCCGTGTGGAAGCTGCCCGTCGTCTTCGTCTGCCAGAACAACCTGTACGCCGAGTCCACCCGGTACGCCGACGGCACGTCGGCGGCGCGCATCGCCGACCGGGCGGTCGGCTACGGCATCCCCGGCGAGCGCGTCGACGGCAACGACGCCGCCGCCACACTCGACGTGGTCGGCCGCGCCGTCGCGCGGGCCCGTGCCGGCGAGGGCCCCACCCTGGTGGAGGCCGTCACCTACCGCTTCATGGGCCACTACTTCGGCGACCCGGGCGTGTACATGGACGCCGACGAGTACGCGGCCGCCCTCGCCCGTGACCCGGTGCCCGCCCTGCGCGCGCGCCTGATCGCCGACGGGGTCGCCGACGAGGCCACCCTGGCCGACATCGAGGCCGAGGCCACCGCGAAGGTCGAGGCCGCGGCGGCGTTCGCGGCCGACAGTCCGCTTCCCGGCGTCGCCGAGCTGACCAGCGACGTGTACCGCGAAGCCGTGTACCACGAGGAGGTGCCGGCGTGAGCGCGGCGTCCGCCCGGAAGATCACGTTCCAGCAGGCGTACAACGAGGCCCTCGACGAGGCGATGGCCGCGGACGACTCGGTGTTCGTCCTCGGCGAGGACGTCGGCGACAAGGAGGGCGGCGGCACCTTCAAGGTGACGTCCGGACTGTCCACGAAGTACGGCACCAGCCGGGTGCGCACCACCCCCATCAGCGAGCAGGCGATCATCGGAACCGCCGTCGGCGCCGCCGTCGCGGGCATGCGCCCGGTCGCCGAGATCATGCTGATGAACTTCATCACCCTGGGGCTGGACCAGCTCGTCAACCACGCGGCCAAGCTGCGGTACATGTCCGGCGGCCAGACCGGCGTGCCGCTGACCGTGCGCACCGCGACCGGCGCCGGCGGTGGGTTCGGCGGGCAGCACTCGGACATGCTCGAGGCGTGGCTCGCGCACGTCCCCGGCCTCAAGGTCGTCGTCCCCTCCTCGCCGGCGGACGCGAAGGGCCTGCTGCTGTCGAGCATCTTCGACGACGACCCCTGCGTGGTCATCGAGCACACCCAGATGTACTGGTCCAAGGGCCCGGCGCCGGAGCCCGGGGTGCGCATCCCGCTCGGCCGCGCGCACATCGCCCGGCCCGGCCGGGACATCTCCGTGATCGCCTACGGGCGGCCGGTCGGCGAGGTGCTCGCCCTCGCCGACCGCCTCGCCGGCGACGGCATCGAGGTCGAGGTCGTCGACCTGCGCACCATCAGCCCGCTGGACGAGCGGACCGTGCTGGAGTCCGTCGCCCGCACCCGGCGCGCGGTGATCGTGCACGAGGCCGTCGGCCAGTTCGGGGTAGGCGCGGAGATCTCCGCCCGGATCGGCGAGGAGCTGCACGGCGACCTCGCGTCACCGGTCGTCCGGGTCACCTCGGCCAACACGCCGGTGCCGTTCTCCCCGGCGCTGGAATCGCGCTACCTCTACCAGATCCCCGACGTCGAGTCCGCCATCCGGAAGGCCTGTCAGTGAACCTGCGCATCACCGTCAAAATGCCCAAGCTCGCGGTGTCGATGCAGGACGGCACCCTCTCGGAGTGGCTCGTCGCGGACGGCTCCGAGGTGAAGGAGGGCGAACCGCTCTACGTCGTGGAGACGGACAAGGCGGCGCAGGAGGTGCCCTCTCCGGCGACCGGCACCATCCGCCTGATCGCCACCACCGGCGAGGACTACGACGTCGGCGCTCCCATCGCGGAGATCATCTTCACGGCGTGAGCGGGCATCCGGCCGGGCGGCGGGCCGCCGGCGACGCTTAGGCTGGCCCGGCGGGCGGGAGCGGGTTGGCGGTTCGGCGGGCTGGGCGGAGGATAGGCCGGGTGGCGGACGACGAGCACG
The DNA here is from genome assembly GCF_059816245.1 of Frankia sp. RB5. Taxonomy (NCBI): domain Bacteria; kingdom Bacillati; phylum Actinomycetota; class Actinomycetes; order Frankiales; family Frankiaceae; genus Frankia; species Frankia sp. RB5. The sequence continues at coordinate 16,364 of NZ_JCBATA010000077.1, read as the reverse complement.
AGGGCACGGCCACCGCGCGGCGCCGGTCACCGACCGTGCCGGCGACGCGAGGGGCCCCACGCACGCGCCGCCCCGCCGCCCGGCCGCCGCGCTCCGTCACCCGCCCGTCGCGGGCCGCGCCCCGCCCCGACGTCGTGCCGGGCGGGCTCGCCTGGGCCAGGGTGGCCGGGCGGGTCGTGCCCCTCATCGTCACCGCGGTGGCCCTCTACCTGCTCATGCCGCAGCTGCTCGCGGTGTTCTCCGCGTTCCCGCGGCTGCGCGGCTTCCGGCCGCTGTGGTACCCGGCGATGGTCGTGCTCGAGGTGGCGAGCTTCGCCTGCGTCTGGCAGCTGCAGCGCTTCGCCATCGGCGAGCTGAGCTGGTTCCTGTCCGTCACGTCACAGCTGGCGTCGAACAGCATCAGCCGGATCATCCCCGGCGGGATCGCGGTCGGCGGGGCCGTGCAGTTCCGGATGCTGAGCCGGGCCGGCTGCGATCCCGCGGCCGCCGGTTTCGCGCTCACCGCGGTGTCGATGGTGACCACCGGGATCGTGTTCGGCCTGCCGCTGCTGGTGTTACCGGTCCTCATCTTCGGCCAGCCCGCGCCCGGCGGGCTCACCGAGGCCGCCTCGCTCGGCGGGATGGTCTTCGTCGTGCTCATCATCGCCGGGGTGGTGCTCGCCCGGTCGGACGCGATGCTGCGGCTGCTCGCCGGGCTGCTGGGCCGGCTGCTGCACCTCGCCCGCCGACCGGTGGTACCCGAGCTGCCCGAGCTGCTGGTCACCCGGCGCAACGAGGTGCTGCGTTCGCTGGGCAAGCGCTGGCCGGCCGCCGTGCTCACCGCGGCCGGCAAGTGGGGGCTGGACTTCGGGGCGCTGCTCGCGGCGCTGGCCGGCGCCGGCCAGCATCCGCGACCCTCGCTGGTGCTGCTCGCGTACGTCGCGGCCAGCGTGTTGTCCATGATTCCGATCACTCCCGGTGGCCTCGGGTTCGTCGAGGCCGGGCTCACCGGAACCCTGGCGCTGGCCGGCGTCCCCGCGGCCGCCGCGGCCCTGTCGACCCTCGTCTACCGGCTGGTGTCGTTCTGGCTGCCGCTCGCCGCCGGGGCGCCGGCCTGGATCGCCTTCCGCGTCCGGTACCGCTGACGCGGAAGGCGATCGCGCTCGGGCCGCTCGGGCCGCTCGGAGACTCAGCCGTGCAGTGCCGAGACGGTGTCGAGCGGTCGGCCCGCGCCGGCGGTGCCGCCGAACACGTAGACCCGGCCGTCACCGCCGGTCGTCGCGGCGGCGTTCGCCCGCGTCGACGCGGCGCCGGTGGGGCCGGCCGTCCACTGGTCGTCGTCCGGCGAGTAGACCTGCACCGCGTCGGTGACCGCACCGTCAGTGCCGCGGCCGCCGATCACGTACACCCGCCCGTCCGGGCCGGTCGCCCCGGCCGCCTGCGTCACCTCGGTCGGCAGGTCGGACACCTGGGTCCAGGAACCGCTTCCGCCGGCCGAACCGGGTGTGTAGGCGTACGCGGCGGACGACACCGTCCCACCGGCCGCCGGGATGCCACCGGCGGCGAGGATCCGGCCGTCAGGCAGTGCGGTCAGCGCCGGGCCGACGACCGGGTTCGGGGGAGCGTCCGCGGTCGACCAGCTGCTCGCGTCCGGGTCGTAGACCGCCATCATGGTCCCGTCGAGAACGTAGATCCGGCCGTCGGTGCCGCGGGCCGCCCGTGGTTCACCCATCGCCGCCGGCAGCGGGGTGCCGCTCGCCCAGGAGTCGCTGGACGGGGTGTAGACCTCGACGGTGTCCGTCGCCCGCCCGCCGGCGCGGCCGCCGATGGCGTAGATCCGGCCGTCGGTCCCGGTGGCCGCGGCGAGATCGGTGCGCGGCGTCGGCAGGTTGGCCGCCTCGGTCCAGGAGTCCTTCGTCGGGTCGAGTACCTGGACGGTGCCGATCGGGCTCGCCGACCCCCCCGCGGTCGGGCTCGCGCCGAGGGTCGGCGAGGCGCTCGGCGTGGGCGCGGCGGACGGGTCGCCGGGGGCCATGGGCAGCTGCGCGACATGCGGCCTGGTGGTCAGCGCGCCCGGAATCACCCCCGCGGTTGCGGTCGGCGACAGCGGGGGACCCGTCGTCGGGCTGGGGGCCGTGGTCGGAGTGCCCGTGGTCGGGGTGGCCGTGGTCGGGGTGGCCGTGGTCGGGGTGGCCGTGGTCGGAGTGCCCGTGGTCGGGGTGGCCGTGCCGGGGGAGGTCGGGGGGGTCTGCGTCGCCGGGGCGGACGGGCTCGTCGGCGCGACGCCGGCGCCTGGCATGCCGGCTGCCGTCGCCTGGCCGCCGATGGCGTAGATCCGGCCGTCGCAGCCGGTCGTCGCCGCGAGGCCGACCCGCGGCGACGGCAGCGCGGTGGCGTCCTGCCAGGTGCCGAGAGGACCATTGACGTTCGGGAACGTCGGGCACGGCCCCCCCGACCCGGTGGCGCCGGGGCTGGGGCTGGCCGTGGTGCTGGGGCTGGCCGTGGCGGTGGGGCTGGCCGTGGTGCTGGGGCTGGCCGTGGCGGTGGGGCTGGCCGTGGCGGTGGGGGTCGTCGTGGCGGCGGACGACATGCCGAACGTTCCGGGCGTCGCGACGGCGGCCGCGAGGGCGGCGGCCAGGACGAACGCGCGGGACGCGCACCGCCGGGAGGTGCGGGACCAACTCATGGGTTTCCCCCCTTTTCGGGCCCGCGCCTGCGGACCCGGCGGATGGGTGGATCGCCAGGTGTGCGCGGAGGGCATTCCCATGAATGCTCTCCGTAACCTCCCGCGGGGATGTTACGGGACCGCTACCACTAGGTAGCCGGCTGTGACCACCCTGTCTGGGGGTCGGTGTTTCCAGCCCTGTGGACCGGCTCGCGTTCCTGTCGGCGTCGCGGCATAGCCTCTCCCCGTGACCGCACCGCTGTCCGCGACTGACCCGCAGTCGTCCACCCTGTCGGGGATGACCCGCCTGCACGCGCGCGTGCTCGCCCGGCTGACCGGAGCCGGCGAGGCGCGCCGCAGCGAGGTGTTCTTCGCCGATCAGGGGCGGGTCATCGGCGTTCTGGTGGGGTTGTCGGTCATCGGCTCGGTGGCGGTCGCGGCCGGTCCGTTCGTGCTGCGCCACCTGGTTGACGACGCCCTGCCCACCGGCCGGGTACGGGACCTGGTCGTCCCCGTCCTGCTGCTGGGCGCGCTGCTGGTGTTCGAGTCGGCGGTGCTGTCGCTGCGGATGGCGCTCATCGCGCGGCTCGGCGGGGTCGTCTCGGTGCGGATCCGGCAGACGGTCAACGCCCACCTGCAGCGGCTGCCGTTCGCGTTCTTCCCGCGCAGCCAGCAGGGCGAGGTCATGACCGTGATGACGAACGACGTGCTGGCCGCGCAGAACGCGATCTCCGCCACGGTGCAGGCGGTGATCTGCCGGGTGGCCGACATCGCGGTCGGATCGGTGGTCGTGTTCGTGCTGGACTGGCGCCTGAGTCTGGTGGTGCTGGTGTTCGCCCCGGCGACGCTGGTCATCGTGCGCTCCGGGCGGCGGCGCCTCGCCGCGCTGTCGCGCCACCAGCGCGAGCTCGACGGGGAGCTCATGGCGCGTCTCGCCGACACCTCCTCGGTGTCCGGGGCGCTGCACGTGCGCCTGTTCGACCGGGTCGACCACGAACTGGCCCGCTTCGACGAGGGCGGCGCCGAACTGCTCGCGGCGGCCCGGGAACAGGCTCGGCTCACCTCCCGCGTGCGGTTCCTGGTCAACCTCGGCGTCGTGGTGACACTGACGGTGGTGGTGGCGCTCGGCGCCTGGCTCGTCTCGTCCGAGCGCACGACGCTCGGCACGGTGGCCGCGCTCGGCGGGGCGCTGCTGGTGTCGTTCGGGCCGCTGTCGTCCGCGGTCGACCTGCGCACCGAGCTGTCCGGTGCCGGCGCCTCCTTCCGGCGGATCTTCGCCCTGCTCGACGTGCCGCCCGACGAGGTGCGGGCGAGGTTCGACGGCCCCGCGCTGGCCCGTCCCCGCCCGCCGGCCGCACCGGCCGCACCGGTCCGGCCGGTGGGTGGGCCCGGCGTGGACCTGACGCTGGAGGACGTCTGGTTCGCCTACGACCCGGCCGCGCCGGGGGGAGCGGGCGATCCCGGCTGGGACCTGCACGGGGTGAGCCTGCGGGTCGCCGCCGGCACGACGACGGCCGTGGTCGGCTCCAGCGGCGCCGGCAAGACGACGATCGCCTACCTGGCCAGCGGCGTGCACCGGCCGCAGCGTGGCCGCGTCCTGCTCGACGGCGTCCCACTCGACGAGATCCCACCGTCCCGCCTGCACACGGATGTCGGCGTGGTCCCGCAGGACCCGCACCTGTTCCACGACACGATCGCCGCGAACCTGCGCTACGGTCGGCTCGACGCCACCGACGACGAGCTGCGCGCCGCGCTTGACGCCGCACACCTCTCCGACCTGCTCGACCGGCTGCCCGAGGGGCTGGCCACGCGAGTCGGTGCGCGGGGCTACCGGCTCTCCGGCGGCGAGCGGCAGCGCCTCGCCATCGCCCGCGTCCTGCTGCAGTCGCCGCGGGTGCTCGTGCTCGACGAGGCGACGTCCGCGCTGGACACGGTCTCCGAGGCGGCCGTGCGGGCGGCGCTCGACCGGCTCGCCGTCGGCCGGACCTGCCTGGTGATCGCCCATCGCCTGTCGACGGTGATCGACGCCGACCGGATCTACGTCCTCGACCGCGGCCGCGTCGTCGAGGACGGTACCCATCACGACCTGCTCGCCGACGGAGGTGCCTATGCCCGGCTGTACCGGCCCAGTACGGTGTGAGCCAGATCTCTCCCGGGTGGGCAGAGAGGGGATCGCACGATGAGCTCCACCACCGGACATCCGCCAGTCGGCTACACCCACCGCCAGATCCTCGTCATCCTGTCCGGTCTGCTCCTCGGGATGTTCCTCGCGGCGCTGGATCAGACGGTCGTCTCGACGGCGATCTACCGGATCGGGGAGAGCCTCAACGGGCTGACCGCGCAGGCGTGGGTCACCACCGCGTTCCTGATCACGTCGACGATCGCCACCCCGCTGTACGGCAAGCTGTCCGACCTGTACGGGCGAAAACCGTTCTTCCTGTTCGCGATCGCCGTGTTCATCGTCGGTTCGGCGCTGTGCACGCTCGCGACGTCGATGTACATGCTCGCCGGATTCCGGGCGCTGCAGGGGATCGGTGCGGGCGGCCTGTTCTCCCTCGCTCTGGCGATCATCGGGGACATCATCCCGCCGCGGGAACGAGCCAAGTACCAGGGCTACTTCATGGCGGTGTTCGGCACCTCCAGCGTGCTCGGGCCGGTGGTCGGCGGCGCGCTGGCCGGGCAGGAGACCCTGCTGGGCATGGACGGCTGGCGCTGGATCTTCCTGATCAACGTCCCGATCGGCATCCTCGCGCTGATCGTCGTCGCCCGCGTGCTGCACGTCGACCACGAGCGCCGCGAGCACAGCATCGACCTCTTCGGCGCCATCGCCCTGGTCGCCGCTCTGGTACCGCTGCTGATCGTGGCCGAGCAGGGTCGGGAGTGGGGCTGGGGATCGGTCTCCTCGATCGTCTGCTACGCCGTCGGGACGCTGGGCGCGATCACGTTCGTGCTCGCCGAGCGCCGAGTCGGAGACGAGGCGCTGCTGCCGCCGCGGCTGTTCGGCATCCGGGTCTTCAGCCTCGGCTCGGCGCAGTCGGCGATCCTCGGGATCGGCATGTTCGGCGGGATCACCCTGATCCCGCTGTACCTCCAGCTGGTCAAGGGGAACTCGCCGACCAGGGCCGGGCTGCTCAGCCTGCCGCTGGTGATCGGGATCATGTCCTTCTCGATGATCGCCGGCCAGGTCACCTCCCGCACCGGCCGGTACAAGATCTTCCCGGTGGTCGGCTCGGTGCTGCTCGTCATCGGTCTCGTGCTGCTGGCGCTGCTGTCGGCCGACACCAGCCTGGTCCTCGTCGACCTGGCGATGTTCGTCGTGGGCGCCGGACTCGGCCTGAACATGCAGACGATCGTGCTGGCGATGCAGAACGCCGTGCCGCCTCGCGACATCGGGGTGGCGACCTCGTCGACGACCTTCTTCCGCCAGATGGGCGGTACGCTCGGCGTCGCGGTCATGCTGTCGATCGTCTACGCGGTCGTGCCCTCGAAGATCACCGCGGCCTATGCCGACGCGCGCGACACCGAGGCGTTCCAGGCCGCCGCGAGCGCCCACCCGGACCAGGTCCGCGAGCTCGGAGCCGCCTCGAGCGGTGGTTCCGGCTCGCTCAACGACCCGTCGTTCCTCAGCCACCTCGACCCGGTCCTGAGCCACCCGTTCCGGGTCGGCTTCACCGACGCGATCTCGATCGCGTTCCTGGCCGCCGCCGCCGTGGTCGTCTTCGCCATCGTGCTGTCCGCGCTGATCACCGAGGTGCCGCTGCGGGAGACGGGCGCCGCCTTCGCCGAGACCCCGCAGGCCGCCGCCCCCGTTCCCGCGCCGGCGCCGGCGCCGGCGGCGGTCTCCCCGGATCCGGCCGCAGCGGACGAGACGCCGTCGCCGGTCACAGATGGCCGCGGCGGACCATGACGGCCAGCACGCAGGCCGAGGGCGCCATCGGCAGCCAGACGGTGACGAGGCGGTAGCCGAGCACCGCGGCGAGAGCGACGGCGGCGGACTGCCCGGCCGTCATGATCGCCGCGGTGAGGGCGGCGTCCAGCGAGCCGAAACCGCCGGGGGAGGGTACCAGGGCCGACACGGCGCTGGCGGCGAAGTACAGGGTGAACACCGCGCCCACGCCGAGCGGCAGGTACAGCGCGTGGACGACGGCCCACAGGGTCGCCGCGTGCACCGCCGGAATCGCCGCCGAGCCACCCCACAGCAGCGCCGCCCGGCCCGGGGAGCGCATCGTGGCCCCCAGTGAGCGCACGTGCGCCCCGACCCGCGCCCGCTCCCGGCCCGCCCACCGTCGGGCCGCCGGCACCGCCGCGGCGATCAGTGCCGCGGCCGCCACCGCGGCGAGGGCCACCCCGCCCGAGGTGAGCATCGCGAGGCCGCTCGCCGCCGGCGCCCGGTCGGTCAGCCGATCGGTGCCGCCGGGCAGGAACCCGCCCGCCAGGAGCAGGACCAGCACGGCCAGGTGGGTCGTCAGCCCGGCGGCGGTGTCGAGGCCCACCGCGGCCAGCGACTCGCGCAACGAGAAGCCGTGCCGGTGCAGGAACCGCAGCTTCACCGCGCCGACCCCGACGCCGGCGGGCAGCACGTGGTTGGCCACGCTGCCCGCCACCTGCGCGGCCAGCAGCCGGCGCACGGGCAGCGGGCGCGACACGGTGCCCTGCTGGCAGGCGGCGCCGGCGAACCAGCCGAGCTGGGCGACGGCGAGCGCGCCGACCAGCCACAGCGGGTGGGCGCCGGCCAGCGCCACGACACCGCCACGCACCGTCGACCACGACCGCGCCAGCCATACCGCCGCCACCCCCGGCATCGCGCATGCCAGCAGTGGGCGGACGAACCACCACCGGCCCCGACTCGTCGTGACCGCTGGATCCACCCTCAGCTGCCCTGCCTCGTCAGCGACGGCGTACGGGGACGTTCTGCGGTCTGCAGGCCGTCCTCCTGACCGTCCGCCGGGTCGTCGGCGAGCAGCCTGGCCAGGCGTCCGCTCAACCCGCCCCAGCTCCATGTCGTGCGCATCCACTCCCGACCCGCCAGGCCCATCCGCGCGGCCCGGTCGGGATCGTCGAGCAGTTCGACGACCGCGCGGGTCACCGCGTCGCCGTCCCGGCCGTCGACGACGGTACCGGTGCGGTCGGGCAGAACGACGTCGGGAGCGCCGCCCTGCGCGCCGGTGATCACCGGCAGGCCGCTCGCCGCCCCCTCCAGCGACGACAGGCCGAGTCCTTCCAGATCCAGGCCCAGCCACCGGGTACGCGACGGCATCGCGAAGATGTTGGCCGCGTCGAGGTGGGCGGGCAGCTCCTCGTCGGGCACGGCCCCCGCGAAGTGCACGTCGTCCACGACCCCGGCGCGGCGCGCCAGCCGGCGCAGCCGCTCCTCGTCGGGCCCCTTGCCGACCAGCAGCAGCCGGGCGCCCGGATGGCGGCGCAGCACCGTCGGCCAGCCGCGGATCAGGGCGTCCTGACCCTTGCGCGGCACCATCCTGGCCACGCAGATCACCACCGGACGGTCGGACCAGCCCAGCGAGCGCCGCACGTCCTCGCCGCCGGCACCCGGGCGGAACCGGTGGACGTCGACCCCGCCGGTGAGTCGCGCGAGGGTGGTGCCGGCCGGGGCGACGGCGGCCAGCCGGCGCCGGGTGAAGGACGTCAGGTACGTGAGCACGTCCGCCCGGCCGGCGACGGTGCGCACCAGCGACCAGCCGACCGGCAGGCGTGACCAGGCCACCTCGTGCCCGTGGCTGGACGCGATCACCCGGCGCACGCCCGCCTCCCGCAGCAACGGGGCGAGCAGGCCGTAGGGGGCGGCGGTCGGGAACCAGGCCGCCTCGCAGCCCTCGGTGCGGACCAGGGAGCGCAGCAGGTGCCGCGACCGCGGCGAGGTCAGTACCCGCTCGCCCGCCCGGACCACCTCGAAGGGCAGCGTCCGGTCGAACTCCTCGGCACCCTCCGCCGTCGGCGCCACGACGATCACCCGGTCGGCGGGCAGTCCCGCGGTGAGATGACAGGCGAACGTCTGGATCCCGCCGAGTACCGGAGGGAACTTGTCCGCCACCACGAGCGTCCGCGGCAGTCGACGACCATCCATGAGGGGAGATGATGGCAGGCGGCCGATGTGCGGCCGATGTGCGGTGGAGCGAGGACCTGTAGTGGTCGCCGCGGGACACCTGCTTCGTCTATAAATCCTGGGTCACGACGACAGGAGACCAATGGCGGAACCGAGGGCGGGGCAGGCGGCGGTAGGGCAGGCGATGCGCGGGCGGCCGCGCGATCCGGGGGTGCGCGCGCGGGTCCTCGACGCGGCGCTCGCCGAGTACGCCCGGTCCGGCTGGGCGGGATTCACGATGCATGCCGTCGCAGGCCGCGCCGGGGTCGGGAAGTCGTCGCTCTACCTGCGGTGGCCGAGCAAGGAACGGCTGCTGGCGGACGCGATCGAGGCCTACAGCCGCCCGCTCGTGCTCGATCACGACACGGGATCGCTCGACGGCGACATGCGCGCGCTGGCGTCGCATCTGCTGGCCCACCTGCTCGATCCGGTCGGTTGGGTCACCGTACGGATCGCCGTCGACGCCGCGGTCGAGGCCTTCGACCTGCGCGGCTTCAACGACCGGGTGATCGTGCGGCACAGCGAGGCCGCCCGGCGGGTGATCGACCGGGCCGTCCGGCGCGGCGAGGTGTCCCGGGACTCCCACAGCCGGGCGCTGCTCGAGGGCCTGTTCGGCGGCCTGCTCATGCAGGCGCTGACGATGCCGGCGCCCGACGAGCGCGCGCCTGCGGACCTGGTCGAGCAGGTCACGCCACTGGTCGACCTGCTGCTGCGGGGGATCCGCGCCGGCCAGGCGGAACCGGTTGGGCGCCCCGCCGGACCGGGTAGGTCCCTGGGCGGGCCGGACGACCGGCGGAAGGAGCACCACGATGGTGTGCACGCTGACCGTTACGGAACGTCGTAGCTCGCTGGACTGGGCCATGGACGTGTTCGACACCCAGGTACGCGCGGTGCCGCCCGGTGCCTGGGAGGCCCCGACGCCGTGCCGTGACTGGGATGTCCGGGCGCTCGTCAATCACCTCACCGTGGAGCACCTGTGGGTCCCGCCGCTGCTGGCCGGGCTCACCCGCGACGACATCGGCCCCCGGTTCGATGGTGACCAGCTCGGCGTCGATCCGGTCACGCGCTGGACCGCCACCGCCCGCCGGTCCCGGGACGCCTGGAACCGGCCGGCGATCTGGTCGACCACGCCGATGCTCTCGTTCGGGCCGACGCCGGCCGGCGAGTACGCCTTCCAGCTCACCGCCGATCTGCTGCTGCACGGCTGGGACCTGGCCCGGGCGATCGACGCGGCCGGCCGACTGCCCGGCGACACCACCTCCGCGCGCACCGTCGGCAACAACCGGGAGCTCGTGCGCTGGGTGTACGACGCGCTGAGCGCGCAGATCGACGCCTGGCGCGTCGTCGGCATCTTCGCCGACCCCGTCACCGTCCGCGACGACGCCGACGACTGGACGCGGCTGACCGCGCTCAGCGGACGAGCCCCCGACTGGCAGCCCCGCCTCGACGCCTGAACGCCGCAACGGCTGGGACAGCCGAGTCCCGCGCGTTCCCGCGGGAACGCGTCAGCTTGAGAGGGTGGTCAGCACAGGGGGAAGACGGGGATCGGTAGTCCCGAGCCGCCGGTCGCCTCGGTGGGCGCGGCGGCACAGGTGCGCAGGGGCACGGCCGGCGCGGTAGTACCGGCACCGGCCCCACCGGCCGTGGCGGGAGGGGGATCCGTGGGCGCGGGGCCTGGCTGTTTGACCGTACCTGTGCCGGCGTCGGTCTGAGCACCCGTTCCGGTGCCGGCCGCGACGCCCAGCCGGCCCAGGGCGACGGCGGCGGCAGTGGCGGCCGGGTCGGGGCGCGAGCCGGTCCCCACCGCCTCGCCCGAGTGGGAGCCGGATACGGCGACCAGGCCGCCGACGGCGAACGCGGCCACCGCGCTGAGCAGCACGATCAGAACGACGAGCAGCCGCACCGTGGCGTGGTGGTCATCGTGGCCAGCCGGCGGGTGCGCCGCCCACAGCGGAATCGGATATCCGGCGCGCTCCGGTTCTGCCCGTGCCCGGGCGGAAAGGTCGGCACCGGTCCGCATGGGGCGACCGTAGTCGATCGGGGCGATGCTCGCCGTCTTGTCCACACCCGGAACGACGCCGATTCCGGATGGAGGTGTGAAAACCGGAAAGCGGGAGACAACGGAATTGTCACCCGCCGGCACCCGCCCCCATGTGGAGGTTTGTCATGGGCCTGCGCTATACCCGCCGCCCGCGATATGGACCGTTTCACCTGAACATCAGCGAGCAGGGGGTGTCGTCCGTCACCCTGAAGCTCGGGCGTGTCTCCTGGCGGGTGTGGTCGCGCGACCGGCGGCGGCGCGGGCTGTCCAGCGTCGACCTGCCCGGCCCGTTCTCCTACCGGCGCTAGCCCCGCTCAGTCGACTAGCCCCGCTCAGTCGACTAGCCCCGCTCAGTCGACGGCGACCCGGGCGACGGGTGGCGCGGGGACCGGTGGGGCGGACGGGGTGCGGCGCTCGGCGAGCAGCACCGCGAGGTCGTCGTGCAGCGCGCCGCCGGCATGCGTGCCGAGCGCCGCGGTCAGCCGATCGAGGGCCTCGTCCTGGCCACCGCCGCGCAGCAGGTCCAGGCGCTCGTCGAGTGGGAAGAAGCTACCCTGCCGGTCGCGGGCCTCGATGAGACCGTCGGTGAACAGCAGCAGCCGGTCGCCGACCGCCCAGTGGTCCGTCGTCGTGGTGAACCGTTCGGCCAGGCCGAGCGGCGGGCTGGGGGAACGCAGCTGGACCGTGCGCGCACTGTCCGGCGACACCAGCCGCGGCGGATGATGCCCCGCGGAGCACATGCCGAGCCGGCCGTCGGGGTGGATGTCCAGGACGAGCGCGGTCACGAAGTCCTCGGGACCGGCCTCGCGCAGCACCGCCCGGGCGCAGGCCGCGGCGACCTGCTCCGGGTCCAGCCAGGTCACGGCGGCCTCCCGGAAGGCGCCGAGGACGACCGAGGCGAGCCGCACGGCCGGCAGCCCCTTGCCCCGCACATCGCCGATGATCACCCGGATGCTGCTGGCGGTCGGCACCACCTCGTAGAGGTCGCCGCCGACCGAGGCCTCCTCGGCGGCGGACAGGTACCGGGCGGCGAACCCGGCGCCGTCCAGCCGGTTCGGCACGGCGGGCAGCAGCGCCCGCTGCGCCACCTCGGCGACCGCCTGGACGCGGTGCAGCTTGGAGCGCTGCCGATCCCGGTACACGCAGATGTAGACGGCGATCACCGACTGGATGAGGACCAGCACGACCGCGGCGATGTGCTGGCCGCTGCCGAACCGGTCGTCCCACAGGCCCGAGCAGATCCCGACGGCGACCGTCACGGCGCCGATCGCCGCGGTGATCCAGGGCGAGCAGGCGGCCGCGAGGATGAGCGGGCCCAGGCCGAAATAACCGGTCAGGGCCACGCCCGGACCGAGATCGACGATGAGCGTCACCAGGAGCACGGCGGCACCGGCGATGATCAGCCGAAGGTTCGCGGTGCTCGTCCGGGCTGTACGCATGGGTCATTGTCCCGGCCGGACCAGGCATTCGGCCATGCCCCCCGGCAAGTCGGCAGCAAGGCGACATCGATCTGACCGGATGGTCAGGCTGGCGGCCTCACATAACGTGCGTGGCGCGCTCACCCGGGCGGTGCAGCTGCCAGCGCTGATCGTCCTCGAGCTGCGCGGCCAGCGAGATGAGCAGTGTCTCCGCGGCCGCCGGCCCCATCAGCTGGGCGCCGACCGGAAGGCCCGCCGGGGTGCGCCCGGCCGGCACGTTGACGGCCGGCCAGCCCAGCACGTTCCACGGCCAGGCGAACGGGCAGGCGGCCACGATCGCCTGGTCGGTGGCCCAGTTCGTCTCCCGGTTGAGCTCCCCGACACGCGGCGGGGGGGTGGCCGTCGTCGGCGCGAGGACGACGTCGACCCGGCGGAAGATCCGGCCGATGTTGAGCCGGGCCAGCGGCTCGGCCGCGCGCGCCGCGGGCAGGAACGGGCGCAGCAGCCGACCGGTGCGGGCATTGGCCGCCGTGCGCGGATCGAGCAGGGACGGGTTGGGTACCCGACCGGCCCAGTCGCGGATGCCGTCCATCGACCGGGGCAGGAAGATCGTTCCGAGCAGGCCGTAGGGCGGTTCGACCGGGACGACGTCGTGCCCGAGGCGGGTCATCGCTCCTGCGATCCGCTCCACCCCGGCGCGCACCGCCGGGTCGAGGCTGGCCGGCATGCCGCTGTACGGATGATGCAACGACAGGCCGACGCACAGGCGCGGCGGCGGATGCCCGGCCGCGGCGAGGAACGTCTCCGCGGGTGCGGGCGGGCGGGCCCGGTCGACCGGCAGGCTGCCGGACAGCACGTCGAGCAGCAGGGCGCCATCGGCGACCGTCCTCGTCAGCGGCCCGTAGACAGTGAGGCCGTTGAACTGCTCGGCCACCGGGGCGCTGGAGATCCGCCCGCGTCGCGGCTTGATCCCGACCAGATGCGTCCACGCCGCTGGGATACGCACCGAGCCCGCGCCGTCGGAGCCGATCGCGGCGGGCACCAGTCCCGCGGCGACCGCCGCCGCGGCGCCGCCGGACGAACCGCCCGGGGAATGGTCGAGATCCCACGGGTTGCGGGTCACCCCGAACGCCGGGCCCTCGGTGAACGGCCACTGGCCGAACTCGGGCGTGTTCGTCTTGCCGACGATGATCGCCCCGGCGGCCTTCAGCAGGCGGACCATCTCGCTGTCGCGCGCCGCCGGGGGGAACTCGCCCATGGCGCCGAACGCGGTGGGCAGGCCGGCGATGTCCGTGTCGTCCTTGATCGCGATGGGGACGCCGAGCAGCGGCCGGTGGGCACGCGCGGCCCGCCAGGCCCGGCCGTGGCCGCGGTCGGCCGCCGCCACGGCGGCGAGCGCCTCGTCGGCCGCGGCGGCCTCCTCGAGCGCCTCGCGGGCGCGCAGGCGGCGGAAGGCGTTGAGCGTCGCCTGGGTGGCCTCGATCCGGTCGAGCGCGGCGGCGACCAGCTCCCGCGACGACACCTCGCCCGCGGCCAGACGCTCGGCGAGGGTGGCCACACCGTCAAGCGGACCGTCGCGACCCCACTCGGCGACGGCCCCCTGCGCCTGCGACATCAGCCACCCCCTGACGCGTCGGGCTGCTGTCCGCACCGTAACCGACGGCCGGCACCAGGCACGGCGCTGCGGCGTTATGCACCGGTATGCGACGTATCTGACCGTGGGATGTGCGGTGCGTCATCGGATCACCCGACACACATCGTGTTATCAACATTGATGACGGGGTACCGCCGTGCGGAGAACAGATCGTGAACATCTCGTGGTGCCTGTCCGTGGTTGGCCGGCGCCCGGCGGCGTACATCGCATCCAGAAGTCGCATCCAGAGAGGAATCAGCTGATGACAGCGGACCCGATCCCGGCGGCCCCGAATCCAGCGCCCGAATCCGCCGCGCCCGAATCCCCCGGTCCCGAATCCGCCAGTCCCGAATCCGCCGGTCCCGAGGCCGCCGCGCCGGGGGCGCGGGAGCGGGTCGCGCTCGGCGCCGCCGAGGTCCGCCAGCGGGTCAACGGTGCCGCCCAGACGCTCGCGCCGCACGTCGGCGCGGCGACCGAGCGGACCCGGGAGACGGCGGGCAAGGTCGCCGGCACCGTGCGGGAGAAGGCCGCCGACAGCCCGCGCATCGCCGCCGCGACGGAGCGGACCCTCGGCGCCCGCGACCGGGCCGTCGGCACCGTGCGGGCGCAGCTCGCCCAGCACCCACAGGTGAACGCCACCGCGGAACGCACGCTGGCCACCAGCGGCAAGGCGGTCCGCTCGGCCGGTCAGCGGGCGCGCGGCAACCCGAAGGCCACCGGCGGCGTCGCCGCCGCGCTCGTCGCGCTGTGGGCGCTCGGGCGGGCGCGCCGGCGCCGCCGCGCCGGCTGAGAGGCGTCCTTTCTCGCCCGTCCGGAATGCGACTGCAAAGCGGTGTTTATGAGCTGATCCCGCGGGGACGAAGAAGTCAAGTCACCTCGGCAGGGAGAACAAAAATGGTCACCTTCGTTGTTGTCATGATTCTGCTCGGTCTGGTCGCCGGCGCCGTCGCGCGTCTGGTGCTTCCCGGCCCCGATCCGATCGGCATTCTCGGCACCATCGTCGTCGGCGTCATCGGCTCCTTTGTCGGCGGATTCCTCGGCTACGTCCTGTTCAACAAGGACATCGGCGAGGGCGCCCTGCAGCCGTCCGGCATCGTCGGTTCCATCATCGGTGCGATCATCGTGCTGCTGATCTGGCGGAACGTCGGCCACGGCTCCGGGCGCTCCCACGGCCGCAGCCGGCGCTACGCCCGGCGGTAAGCCGTACGGACTGGCCTCGGTCACCACGACACACGTCGGTGATCTCCGGGGCTGCCGAGAACACGCGAAACGGCCGCGGGATCGGCCGGCGGTACCCATGGGTATCCGCCCCGGTCCCGCGGCCTTCGTCGTCGTGGTGGCACGATGACGGAATGGAACGTGTGCTTGGCATCGGTGGATACTTTCTGCGGGCCGCCGATCCGGCGGTCCTGACCGCGTGGTACCGCGATTGTCTGGGCCTCGACGCGGACGAGAACGGGCTGTGGCGGCAGGAAACCGGCCCGACGGTGTTCGCGGCGTTCGAGGCCGACACCGACTACTTCGGCTCCCGCGCCCAGGGGGCCATGCTCAACTTCCGGGTTCGCGACCTGGACGCGATGCTCGCGCAGCTGCGCGAGAAGGGCGCGGAGGTGGCCGCGCAGACCCAGGACATGGCGGGCGTCGGCCGTTTCGGCTGGGTCACCGATCCCGCGGGCAACCGGGTCGAGCTCTGGCAGCCCGCCTGACCGCACCCGCACGCGGGCGGAGACGTGCGGGTGCGGCCGGCGGGGGTAGTAACTGTTGCCCGGCTGGCACTCGTTAGCTCTCTTCAGATTGCTATAGTTTTCATGTGAACCTCAAGGAGTGGGCAGAGTCGCAGGGTGTGGCGTACGTGACCGCCCAGCGCTGGTTCCACGCCGGCAAGCTCCCGGTCCCGGCACGCAAGGTCGGTGGCCTGATCCTCGTCGGCGAGCCCGACCGCCCGGCTACTTCAGGCATGGTGGTCGTGTACGCCGGGGTGTCGTCCGCAGACCAGAAGCCTGATCTCGACCGGCAGGTCGCTCGCGTCACCGGCTGGGCCACCGGGCAGGGGCTGGGTGTCGACAGGGTCGTGACCGAGGTCGGGTCGGCGTTGAACGGGCATCGGCGGAAGTTCCTCGCGCTGCTCCGCGACCCGGCAGCGACGACGATCGTCGTCGAGCATCGCGACAGGTTCGCCCGCTTCGGCGCCGAGTACGTCGAGGCCGCTCTCGCCGCGAACGGCCGCCGCCTACTCGTCGTGGACCCAGCCGAGGTCGATGACGACCTGGTCCGCGACATCACCGAGATCCTGACCTCGATGTGCGCCCGGCTGTACGGCTGCCGCGCCGCCGCGAACCGAGCCCGCCGCGCGGTCGCCGCCGTCACTGAGGCGGCCGAATGAGGACGTTGCAGGCGTACCGGTTCGCACTCGACCCGAACGACGCCCGGGCCGCGAACCTGCGTCGCCACGCGGGGGCGGCCCGGTTCGCCTACAACTGGGCCTGGCCCGGGTGAAGGCCGCGTTCGCGCAGCGCGACGCGGAGAAG
>NZ_JCBATA010000076.1:0-37623 GCF_059816245.1 Frankia sp. RB5 | reverse complement strand
ACATTCTGGCCGCGGGGCTCGCGGTGTCAGCCTGTGGAGACGGAGTGAGACCACCCCGCTCCTAGAACGGGGAGGCATCTGTTGATGAAGCAGGAACCCGTATCGCGAGGTACGGGAATCCCCGGCCTTCAGCTTCAGGCCGGGGAGGATGTCAAGCGACGGACCGTGCCGCTGCCCGCGGGTCTCGCCGGGCTCGTGCCGATCAGCGCGGCCGTGCGCACGGGTGACCTGGTGGCGCTGTCCGGCTGCGTCTCGCTCGACCCGGCCACCGGGCTCGCCCGGGGCGGGACCGTCCAGGACCAGGCCCGGGACGTCTTCGCGCAGATCGCGGGGGTGCTCGAACAGGCGGGCGCGAGCCTGACCGATGTCGTCCGCTGCGTCTGCTACCTCACCGACGCGGCAGACGCGCCCGGGCTGGACGCCGTGTTCCGGGAGACCTTCCCCGTCGACCCGCCCGCGCGGACGACGGTGATCTGCGGGCTGGCGAGGCCCGGTCTGCTCGTGGAGATCGAGGCGACCGCCTGGTGCGGGTGAACCTGGTGTGGGTGAAGGGGACGCGGGTCAGCGGTGGGCTGGCGGCACGTGGCCCAGTGCCCGCAGCGCCGCGGCGGTGAGCTCTTCGGCGATCTTCTCGACGGACCAGCCCAGGGTGTCGAACAGGTCGACGACGACCCGTTCATCGAAGATCGTGACCCAGAGCAGCACCGCCTGCTCGGTCGAGGAGGCCGGGGCGAATCCCTCCTCGACCAGCCGGGTGACCGTCGGACTGAGCGTGGCGTAGAACAGCTCGATCTGAGGGTCCCCGGCCCGCAGCCGCTCGAGGAAACCCCGCGATGACCGCACCCGGATGGCCGCCCGCCCCCAGGCGATGGCGTCGCGCACCCACAGCTCACACACGGCGGTGAAGTGGGCCAGCGCGTCCGTCGCCGGGGGCAGCGCGGTCATCTGGCCGACCAGGCCCTCGACGAGTTCGGCATAGTAGGCGTCGAGAACGGCCGGCACGTCGGTAAAATGACGATAGGCGGTCGCCGTGGAGACCCCGGCCTCGGCCGCGAGGTCAATCAGGCTGAACCGGCTGCCTTCCCGCGCGAGGAGCCGCCCGGCCGCGTCCAGGAGATCCCGCCTGCTCGCGAGGAAGTCCCGCCGGGTGCGGCGGTGCCGCGGTTCATCACCGGGCACCGTGCCGTTCGCCGCGTACGTCCGAACCACCCCTCGTCCACCGCCCGCGATTGTCATTGTTCGTGGCTGGCCGCCGCGCGGATCCCGCGTATTGCCGACCAGGATTCTAACACGGCGTCATGGAATACTTGACTGTCGCCGACTGGCCACCGATTCGATCTACCCCGTAATAACCGACAGGAGTTTTCTCGACTGGCGAGCAGGAGACTCCTCCCCGGCGGCAGCGGCACTTCTCGGCTCCATCATGCGCCCTCTCGGTATGCGAACCAGGATCTGGGTCGGCCAGCTGCCATTGTTGCTCAGCAGTGGTGAACCGGGCGAAACAGGCTGCGGCAATGAGCTGGCGACACCATGCTCCGGGACGTGCGGCGCCCGGCGGCTACTCGATGTCGCGCAGTGTGCCGAGGCCCAGCGAGCCGCGCACCGGCGCGGCGCCGGCCTGGCCCCTCGCCGCTGCCGGTGTCTCGGCCGCGGGCGTGGGCGCGGCGGGCAGGTCGTCGAGGAAGCCCGAGGTGGGAACGTGGAACAGGCTGCCGGTGAGGGCTGTCGAGAAGTCCAGGATGCGGTCGTGGTTGCCCGGTGGGCGGCCGACGAACATGTTCTCCAGCATCTGCTCGATCACCGCCGGGGAGCTGGCGTAGGCGATGTAGAACGTGCCGAACTCGCCCCGCCCGACGTTTCCGAACGGCATGTTGTCCCGCAGGATCTGCAGCTCGTTCCCGTCGGCGTCGACCAGCGTGTTCAGCGCGACATGGGAGTTGCTCGGCTTCACCTCGTCGGGCAGCTCGATGTTGGTCAGCTTCGTCCGGCCGACCGCCTTCTCCTGCTCCTCCGTGGACAGCGCGTTCCAGGCGGCCATGTCGTGCACGTACTTCTGGACGATGACGTAGCTGCCGCCCGCGAACGCGGGATCCTCGTCGCCGATCGTGACCGCGGCGGCCGCCGCGGCGCCGCTGGGGTTCTCCGTGCCGTCGACGAAACCGAGCAGGTCGCGGTCGTCGAAGTACTTGAAGCCGTGCACCTCGTCGACGACGGTGACCGCCCCGTCGAGCCGCCGCATGATCTGGCTGGCGAGCTCGAAGCAGACGTCCATCTGCCCGGCCCGGATGTGGAACAGCAGGTCACCTGGGGTCGACACCGCTCGGTGGTGCTCGCCGGCGATCTCGAGGAACGGGTGCAGCGACCCGGGCCGCGGGCCGGCGAACAGCCGGTCCCAGGCCTGCGAGCCGATCCCGACGACGCACGACAGCACGGCCGTGGGCTCCCGGAAGCCGACCGAGCGCCGCAGCCCCGCGAGGTCGGGCAGCAGGTCGCGCACCGTCTCCTCGCAGCCGGGGTTGACGGTGGCGACCAGGAAGATCGCGGCGTCGGTCAGGGGAAGGAGCACATCCTGCGGCTCAGCCGGCGGAACCGGTGACAAGGGCGACGTCATGCGCCGATCCTCTCGCACCCCGCCCGGGTCTCCTGCCGCGATCCCACAGCGTGCACGTCCGGCCCCAAAGACCACCGCCGCTCACAGGCCGCCTTGGAGAGCGTGCTGGAGCTTGGGGCGAAGTGGGCCGCGACGGCCACGTTGCCCGCGGCGAGGATACGCGTGCCGTAGCCGACGCCGCCGGCGTCCGGCCCGCGTCCGGGCCACGGCCGCGAGGAAAACCATGAAAACAGCGCTGGTGGACCGTTCCGTCACGGCTCGCCCCGTGGACGGGGCGGTGTGTCTATGGGGCGGGCCGAATGATGAGCGTGTTCGTGGGGAGGGCGCCGTCGGCTGAACCTGGGCCGAGGGACGGCTCCGGTCCGTGCGGGACCAGCCCGCCGGGTGCCAGACCGCCCACCAGCAGCGCGAGGAGGGCGGCGGTCACCACCCAGAGCTCGCGGGTCGTGAGGTCGGTCTCGCCCATGTGATCGCGTCGTCCGGTGAATCCGATGAAGAACCAGCGCATGACGGTCGCCCCGTTGGCCGCCGTCGCGACGGCGAGCGCCACCGCGAGCAGCGATGATGAACCACGGGCTCCCTCGATCAGGAGATCCTCGCCGGCGAACCCCAGGGTGGCTGGGAATCCGGCGACGGCGAGTCCGAGCAGCAGGAAGGCGGCGGCGAGTCTCGGGGTGCGGGCGAAACTGCCGCCCGCGCCGGCGCTGGTCATGGGCCCTCGGCGTGCCTCGGTGGCCGACAGCACCATCAGGGCGCCAGCCATCCCGATGGCGTAGACCTGCCAGGCCAGTACCGCCCCGGCCACGCTCGTGGGTGCGCCACCCGCGAGGCCACACGCGACGATCCCCGAGACGCTGACCGCCACGGCGCCGAGCCCGCGCCGGGCGTCCGGCTGGATGAGGCCGAGCAGGCTGCCGAGCAGGGCGGACACCGCGCCGATCAGGAGCAGGCCGGTCCCGGTCGCCCGCCTGCCGTCGGCGAGCAGCAGCATCGGCGCGGTCGGTCGGCATCAACGCGCCGCACGCCGCGCCCGAGGACGCGGACGTAGGCGCCGAGGCCGGGCTGTCCTGGCGATGCTCGACGCCGTCGGGGCGTTCGAGGAAGAGTCTGGTGCGCGGACGCGGCGCCACCCTGTGGTGGACGTGATGCGCCCAGTGTTCGGCCGTCCGCGGAAACAGGCACCGGCCGATGAGCGGCACGGTCGATGCCAGACCGGCGACGACGGTCAGGGCCGCACCACGGCCGAGGGTGCCGCGGGCCGTCGACAGGACGTGCCCGGCCTTCCCGAAGCGGTGCCTCGCCCGGCGGTAGGCCGCGTGCTCGGCCTCGTCCACGGCCCGTTCGACGACGAGATGTCGCGGGGTGGTCGTGACCGGGCACAGCGCGCGTGGCCGGACGTCATCCAGGCCCTGATAGGCCATGGCCACGCCGAAGAAGCCGGCTGCGCCGTAGGTACGCACCGCCGGGCAGTGCTCCTCGAGATGGCACCATGCCGGCCCAGCCGCGCAGGGACAGCAGGTTCGCTCGGATCGTCGCCGGCCAGGCCGGCTCGGGTACCTGCAACGCATGAAGCGCCCACACGACGGTCCGCGTCGCCGTCCAGCCCTGCGCCGCCTGCTCGCGAAGAACGCGATCGAGACCGGACCAGACCGGATCGGGCCGTTCGGTGGGCAATCCGAACAGTCGCCGGAAGACGCCCAGCAGACCGTCCTCGCGGTCCGGCATCCGCCAGTACGCGATTCCCTGATCGAGAAAGGCGGCGCAGAGTCGAATCAGCACCGGATGCACGAACTCGTCCGTGTCCACGCCCAGCAGGAGCAGGATCTGGTCGCGGCGCCGCGCCGGCGCCGGGGCGGCGGGTGCCGGTGGCCGCTGGCGTTCGAGGGCCTCCCAGACCTCGCCCAGCAGCCGGGACCTGGGCCGAAGCGCGGCCCGGCGGGCGTCTCCCACCAGCGGGTGGCAGCGATGACGGACGTCCTCCTCGTCCAGCAGCCAGCGCAGCCCGGCGCCGTGCGGGATCTCGAACAGGGTGGTGAGACGCCGAAACCGGAACTCGGCCAGCGTCGGCCCGCCGGGCACCACCTCGACGTCGCCGTCGACCTCGTCGTGGGGGGCGAGGACGGCGCGCACGTCGTCCGCTCGGATCCGGCCGCTGCGCAGGTGCTCGGCGAACGCCCGCTCGGTCTGGAAAGGGCGCGTGCCCAGCACCTCGGAGGCGCGGACAACGGCATCCTGAAAGGGAAGATCCTCGAACGCGTGCAACGTGTTGTGATGCACGAAGTAGCTCAGCGGCGCCTGCTCGGGCAGATGGTGCGCGACCTCGTCCAGGATGCTGGCGACGATCGATTCCGGGTCGGCCGGCGGCGCACTCGCCGACTGGGCGGGAATCGATACCGCCCGCCCCGCCGGGGCGGTCAGGAGAACGCGCCCGCGATCGAGGAGATGCCGGTGGCGGGGAACGCGCCGGGCGATCCGGTTGGGTTCTCGGATGCGTGGGGCCTCATGGTGCCGATGTGCTCCTTGCGGGCGGTGATCTCAGTCAGGTGTGGACAGGGCGTGCAAGGCGGCCGCGGCGACGGCCGGGGTGAGCCTGGAGTGATCCAACGGCGGCAGGAGCGCGCCGGCGGGTGTCTGCTCGACGAGCATCCGTGCGGCGGCGAGCCGCGCCGCGACGGTGATCGGTCGGCGCGCGCCGTCACGGCCGCCTGCAGCAGACCGGGCAGGGCATGCAGGGGGCGTGGAGCCGACGTGGCGGAGGTCAGCGGCGGCGGCGTCTCCGGTCGTGCCCGCAGCACGGCGACCTCGTCCGGTGGCATCGTCAGGCCGAGAAGATCGACGATCAGGTCAAGCTCGGCGGCAAGGCTGTGCAGAGGTTGGACACCGTAGGTGACCGGGTCGTACAGGATCAGTTCCCTGATGCCGGCCCCGATCAGGGGGCCTGCCAGGTTCCCACCCCGCGCGGGGTCGACGACCGCGACCCGGGCCCGGTTCGGTGCGATGTCTCGACGCCGCAGATGGGTGAGGACCGCGGCGGTCGTGGCGACGGCGAGCCCGTCGTCGACCGTGTCGAGCAGCGGGACGGCCTCGTCCGGCAGCGCGGCCCGCATGGCGTGGATTCTGCGCACGTGCGTGTGGACCAGGACCATGGCCGCGAATCCGGGTGCCAGCATGGTGACCGCTGACGCGAGATCGGCCGCGTCCCGAACCGCGACGGGAATGGGGATGACCTCGAGGCCGGTCGCGCGGTGCAGATGAACCGCCTGCGACTCGACCGCCGGCAGTGCGGCCTCGGCGGCGAGTGGCTCGAAGTCCAGCACCGCGCTGGCATCGCTGAGCAGCGCCACCCGGCGAGGGCGGCCGGTGACCCGATCCGTGTGGGTCGGATGCGTGGTCAGATAGCGGACGACGCGGCGGTCCGCCTCCACGTCGAGCAGCGAGAGGTCGTCTCCCACGGCCACCTCCGCGCACACCGACTGCGTCAGCTTTCCGGACGCGGCCACGGCGAAGACCGGGTCCTCGATGTGCAGGAGATCAGCTCCGAGACGCTGACGCAGGGCACCGACCAGCCAGGCCAGCGTCGCACTGCTATCCGCGGCCAGGCTGATCCTGCGGTAGTGCCCCTCGCCCGGGGCGTGGTCGCGGCGGGCGACCGTGCCCGGCCTCATGGCGAGGACCTCGTCGACCCCGCGCAAGGCCCGCGACGGCACCCGGATCGTCACGGTGAAGGCGCGGGTCAGGTCATCACGGGGCCTGCTCACAGCGGGTGCGCCTCCGTCTCCCGCAGCTCCGCCAGCAGCCCCGCCTGCCCCGCCGCCATCTCCGTCAGGATGCGCCGGGCCGCCCGCATCAGCGCCGCCACATCCCCGCCGGCGAGCGCGTACACCACCGTCGACCCGTCCCGCACCGCCGTGACGATGCCGGACCGTCGCAGCACCGCGAGCTGCTGGGAGAGGTTCGACGGCTCGACCTCGATCGCCGCCAGCAGATCCCGAACCGGCATCGGCCCGTCCTGCAACAGCTCCAACACCCGGATCCGCACCGGATGCCCCAGCATGCGGAAGAACTCGGCCTTCGCCTGATACAGCGGAACCCGCCCCGTCACGCATCCACCTCCCACGCAGACCCCCGATCGCTGTGCCGACGCCCGGCCACTCAGCCCTGGTTTAGGATCCTGTAAGTTGCAGAATTTTTCAACTGGTCGAGCGCCTGGTCGCGACATCCTCGATCGGGCCGCTCGCGGCCGTCGTCGGGCGGGCTGATCTTGTAGCGTTGAGCGCAGTCCGTCGAGGCAGCCGACTCCTCACGTCACCGGCCGAAGTCGCAACGTCCACATGCGGAGAGGGTCACCGCGCTGATGAGACCCGCGGAACTGACCGGTCGCGGTCGGCGTCGAGCACCCGGGAGGGTCGTGGACGGCGGGGGGTCGCTGGCGCTCGGCCGGGTACTCGCCGTGTGGGCGCTTCTGGCCGGGATCGCCGTCATGCACGTGTTGCCCGCCTCGCACGACTGCCCGGAAGCGGGCGTCGGCCAGGCGGCGGCGAGCATGCCGATGGCAGCCGGCGGTCGTGGATCAGCGGATCACGGGGTGATGAGAGGCGGCCCCACGGCCGGTGGGGTGGAGCTGACCTTGGAGAGGGAGGGCGTCCCGCTCGCGGTCGGACCCACGACCGGTGGCATGGCCGCGAAGCCGGCGGCCCTGTACGCGGATGGCTCCGCCGCCGGCACGGGCAAGCCCGGCACGGTCTGTTCGGCCACCCCGCCCTCCCGTGGACTCGCCGGGCTGTTCGCCCTGTTCGCCCTCGGTCTGCTGATCATCGCGCGGCCGATGGGGCCGGGGCTCCCGCCAGCGTCGCGGCGCGGCCCGCACCGCCGAGCTCCCCCTCGCTTCGGCGCGCTGCTCCTGAACGATCTGTGCGTCTCCCGGACGTGACCGGCCGGCACTGCCGCTGTCACGTCCATCCGCACGCCTTCGGCGTGCCCTGTTCGGGAGTCCACGAGTTCTCATGCTGCCTGTACGTCACCTCCCTTCCCGTGCCCGCCGGGCCCTGTCCGCCGCCGGGCTGACCGGCGCGGTCCTGCTCGCCGTCGCCGCCTGCGGCGGCGGCTCCGGCGGCCAGTCCGCGTCGTCCCACCAGACTGAGCACGCCGGCTCGGCGGAATCCACCGCGTCCGCGACACCGTCGATGGCCGGGCACTCCATGACCGGGCACCCCGCATCCGGCATGGGGTCCGGCATGCCCGACATGGCCACCGGGGACGGCCTCGCGGCGCAGGCCAGGGGGCTGGGCCTCACCCTGTCGACATCCTCGCTGCCGGTGAACCAGGCGAGCGCGATCCGCTTCCAGATCCGCGGCGCGGACGGGAAGCCGGTCACCTCGTTCGAGCCGGATCAGACGAAGCTCATGCACTTCTATCTGATCAGGTCGGACCTCACCGGCTTCCAGCACGTCCACCCGACGATGAGCGCCGACGGCACCTGGACCGCGGACGTGAAGGCCACCCCGGCCGGCTCCTACCGCGCGTATGCCTCGTTCATCGCCCGCGCCGCCGGCACCACCATCCCGCTGGTGCTCGGCCAGCCGGTCACCGTCCCGGGAACGGCGGCCACCGTGCCGCTGCCGGCGGCGTCCACCAGCACGACGGTCGACGGCTACACCTTGACCGTGTCCGGGGACAGGGCGATGGCCGGCATGACCCACCCGCTCACGGTCACCGTGACCAGGAACGGGAAGCCGGTCACCGATCTGCGGCCCTACCTGGAGACCTACGCCCACCTGACCGCCTTCCACGCCGGCGACCTGGCCTTCGCGCACCTGCACCCGCGGGGCGCGGTCCACGGCGACCACGGCGGTCCGACCCTGTCGTTCGAGGCGGCGCTGCCCAGGGCGGGTGACTGGCGGCTGTTCCTGCAGTTCCAGACGGCGGGAACCCTGCACACCGCCGCGCTGACCCTCGGCGTCGGATAAGGCCATAAGGCCCGGCCGCCGGAGCCGCGACAGGTTGGTGATGGTTCTCGATCAGACTCGTCGAGTGCCTCGGGGCTGTCACACAGCCAGTGCCGCCGCGGGAACTAGCGGATAGAACAGTTCTTCTGGTGTCCGCCGGCTCCTAGCGTAGGTTCATGGTTTCCGTCACCCAAGAAGGCTCGCAGGCCGGAAGAACTCTCAGCCCACCTGCGTCGATGTATATCGGTGGCACCTGGACCGCGGCTGTGGGCGGGGCAACCATGGACTCCGTTGATCCGTCGACCGGGCGGGTCTGGAACCGGGTTCCCGCCGGGGGCGCGGCGGACGTGGACCGCGCGGTCGCGGCAGCGGACGACGCGATGGCCGGAGAATGGGGCGCCGTGCAGGGGCCGGCCCGGTCCCGGCTGCTGCACCGGCTCGCCGACCTCGTCGACCAGGACGCCGACCGGCTCGCCGCGATCGAGACGCGGGACAACGGCAAGCTGATCCGGGAGACGCGCCCGGTGATGGACCAGGTCTCGGCCTGGCTGCGTTACTACGCGGGCGCCGCTGACAAGATCTCCGGGCAGACCCTGCCCACTGGGGATCCGAACTATCTCGTGTACACGAGCCGGGAACCCATCGGCGTCGTCGGGGCGATCGTGCCCTTCAACAACCCACTCATGATCACGACGATGAAGACCGCGCCGGCCCTGGCCGCTGGCTGCGCGGTGGTGGTCAAGCCGGCGGACCAGACGCCCACCTCCACCCTGGCGCTGGCCGAACTCGTGGCCGAGGCGGGCTTTCCCGCCGGGGCGTTCAATGTCGTGACCGGACCAGGCGCCACGGTCGGCGGCGCACTCGCTCGGCATCCGGGCGTCGCGCGGGTCAGCTTCACCGGCTCCACCGCGGTCGGAACACAGGTGATGAAGGCGGCGGCCGAGCACGTCGCCCCGGTGACGCTGGAGCTGGGCGGCAAGTCGCCGAACATCGTCTTCGCCGACGCCGACCTCGACGCGGCTGTCAACGGGGTGATTGGCGGGATCTTCGCGTCCAGTGGGCAGATGTGCATAGCGGGCGGCCGCCTGCTGGTGCAGGAGGGTGTCCACGACGAGCTGGTCGAGCGGCTCCGGGCGCGGGCCGAGAACATCCGCCTGGGAGACCCGCTGGATCCCGCCAGCGAGATGGGTCCGCTCGTGAGCCAGACGCAGCTGGACAGGGTTCTCGACCTCGTCGCCAGCGGTGTCGCCGAGGGCGCGACGCTCGTGACGGGCGGCAGCCGGGTGGCTCCCGACACCGTCCCGGACGGCTACTTCGTCGCGCCGACGATCCTTGCCGGGGTGCGGCCGCACATGCGGCTGGCGCGCGAGGAGGTCTTCGGGCCGGTTCTCGCGGTCATCCCGTTCCGGGACGAGGCGCACGCCGTCGAGCTTGGCAACGACACGGCCTTCGGCCTCGCCGGTGGGGTCTGGACGCGTGACGTCCAGCGTGCCCATCGGATGGCCCGCCGGCTCCGCTGCGGAGTCGTGTGGATCAACTGCTATCGCAACACCTCTCCGCACGTCCCGTTCGGCGGAGTACGGCAGAGCGGGTTCGGCCGCGAGAACGGTCTGGACGCCGTCCTGGACTACACCCGGGTCAAGTCGGTGTGGCTGGAACTGTCCGGTTCGACCCGCGACCCGTTCTCCGTCCCGCGCGGCTGATCTCCGTGCGACGGCGGGTAGCTGTCGCCTCACCCTGTCGCGGGGAATACCCAGCCCTGACACATCTGACAGTTACGAGCTGGTGGCGTGATTCCTAGAGTCCGGTCAAACATCTCGCCGAGCATGTGACGGCGGCGGTTAGCGAGGTCAAGGAGAGGCACATGCGCCGATTTGGGCGATTACTGGGAGTGCTGGTGGTCGGAATGGTCATTCTGGCCGGGTGCGGCGCCGGGAGCGGATCAGGCGCCACCTCGGGCGCCACCTCGGGCGCCACGAGGCTATCGCAGGACAAACTGATGTCCACCGCCGCAGAAAAGGTTGCCGCGGCGACGTCGTTGACACCGACCTTTCCTGTGCCGAAGGCCGGTTTCGAGGCGGGCACCGGCACCATAGCGGTGATCGCGGGCGGCCTTTCCGCGCCGGTTCATGCCGAACAGGCCGAGGTCATGAAGAAGGCGGTCACGGCGGCCGGCTGGACGGTGCTCGGGCCCTATGACGGCAAGTTCTCGCCCGCCGTGCAGGGGGGCTACATCGACCAGGCCATCCAGGCCAGGGCCAACGGCGTGCTGCTGTTCGCCGTCGACGTCAACACGATCAGGGCGGCGGTCGACCGCGCCCTCGGAGCCAAGATTGTCGTCGCCTGCGCGATGTGCACCTCGGGTGACCAGGCGCGGGCGAAGGGCGTTCTCGACGTGACGCCCGACTTCGAGCGCCAGGGCGAGGATCTCGGCTGGTTCATCGTGCAGCGCAGCAAGGGCGCCGCGAAGGTCGCGATCACCGTGGAGCCCGCGGCGACCGGCGTCGTGGCCCGTACCAGGGGCCTGGAGAAGGTCCTCGACCAGTGCGCAGGCTGCTCCTACAACGAGATCGTCATTCCGGCCGCGGATTCGACGCTGCCCGGCCCGCCGCAGTGGACGGCATTCCTCAGCGCGCACCCCTCCGGCTACACCGACGCGGTCGCCTACTACGACGGCCTCACCACGCCGATGACCAAGACGCTGCGGGAGTCCGGCCGCACGGACGTCACGGTCAGCAGCTATGACGCCGACCCGGCCGTCCTGTCCCTGATGGCGAAGGGCTCCGCCCAGCTCGGGGCGGACGTGGCCTCGCCGCTGGACTTCGCCTCCTGGTCGGCCGTCGATCTCGTGCTCCGTTCGAAGGCGGGGGCCGCGCGGTGGGACACGACCAACCTCCCGAGCGTCCTGCTGACCGGGAAGAACATCGCCGGTTTCACCCCGCCCCTGCAACCCGCTGGTGACTGGCACAAGACGTTCACGACCCTCTGGACGTCGAGCTAGATGGCCGGCTCCGCTGGCCTGGCCCCCACGCTGCGCATCGCCGGGCTGGGCAGGTCCTTCGGCCGTGTCGAGGTGCTGCGCGACATCGATCTGGAGATCGGCCCCGGTGAGTTCGTCGGGCTGATGGGCCCGAACGGCGCCGGCAAGTCCACCCTGATCAAGGTGCTCGACGGCGTGTACCCGCCGAGCGCGGGGACGATCCGGCTCGGCGCGCAACAGGTGCCGTCGCTGGGCGCGAGCCCCCTGGTGGGGTTCATCCACCAGGACCTCGGGCTGATCGACGGGCTCACGGTCGCGGACAACCTGCGGCTGGGGCAGTCCCCGCTCAGACTGGTCGGCCCGGTCCTGAACCGGCCCGCGGAACGGGCCGCGGCCGCGCGGGCGCTGGCGGCGGTCGGGCTCGACCTGCCGGTGACCGGTCCCGTCGGTGATCTGTCACCGGGGGAGAAGGCGCTGGTGGCGATCGCGCGGGCGTTCGCCCGGGGCGCCAGGATCCTGTTCGTCGACGAGGCCACCTCCACGCTCCCGCCGCCGGACGCGAAGCGCGTGGTGGCGGCCCTGCGGGCCATGGCGAACGCGGGCTCGACGGTCGTCATGGTGACCCACAAGCTGTCGGAGATCCTCGGCGCGACCGGGCGGGTCGTGCTGCTCCTGGACGGTCGGATCGCCGCGGACCGGTCGACCACCGGCCTGGGACGGGCCGAGCTGGTGCGGATGCTGGCCTCGCACGAGAAGGGCGCCGCGGGCCCGGCCGGCGATCCCCGACCGGGTCCCGCGGATCCCGCGGCGGGCGGGCCGGGCCGGACGCTGCTCCGCCTCGACGGGGCGCACGGTGGCCGGGCCGGACCCGTCGATCTGGTCGTGCGTGCGGGGGAGGTCGTCGGGCTGACCGGAACCCCCGGTTCCGGACTGCACGACGTCGGATACCTCGCCCACGGCTCGTTGCGCCCGTCGCGAGGGACGCGCACCCTCGCGGCGGGGGTCCGCACCGCCCTCGTCCCCCCGCATCGGGAGACGCAGGGCGGCTTCCCCGACCTGGACGTCGGCGTCAATCTCACCGTGTCCGCGCTGCGCCGTTTCCGGGGGGCCTTCGGCCTGCTGGCCCGCCGACGAGAGCGTGCCGAGGGGCAGCGGCTCGTCACCCGGCTCAAGGTCCGTCCGGCGGACGTCGGAACGGAGTTCAGGCTTCTGTCCGGCGGCAACAAGCAGAAGGTGATCTTCGGGCGCGCGCTGCTCAGGGAGGCGGGCGTCCACGTGCTGTGCGAGCCCACCCGCGGCGTCGACGTGGCGGCGCGCGCGGAGATCTACGCCCTCGTGCGGCGGCTGCCCGACGAGCACACCGGCGTCCTGGTCGTCACCTCGGACGCCGAGGACCTGCTGGCCGTGTGCGACCGGCTGGCAACGGTGTCGGACGGGACGGTGTCGGACTTCCGGCCCGTCGACGACCTGGACGAGACGGCCCTGGAGGCGGTGCTGTGAACGCCGGTGCGCCGAAGTCCCGGAAAGGGAAGTCGGGAGGCGGAACTACGATGACACTCTTTGCTGACGACGCGGCGACGGAGCCGCCGAGCACCGCGCCGTCGGTACCGCTGGCGCGGCCGGCGCCGTCGCGGACACTGGCGCAGTCCCGTGCCTTCGGCTCGTCGCTCACCTTCCTCGCCTTTCTCGCCATCTTCGCCGGCTACAGCGTCTGGCTCGGCGACAGGTTCCTCGACCCCGGCGCGCGGCTGCTGAACCTGCACCAGAACGTCCCGGTGCTGCTCATCGCGCTGGCCGCGATGATCACGCTGGTAGCCGGCAAGTTCGATCTGTCGGTCTCCTCCACCGCCTCGCTCACCGCCTATCTGGCGATCGGGCTGCGGACCGAACAGGGCCTGCCGTTCTGGGCGGTGCTCGTCGCCTGCCTCGCCGTCGGGGTTGCCGTGGGCCTGGTCAACGGGTTTCTCGTCGAGTACCTGTCGATAAACGCGTTCATCGCCACGCTCGGCTCCGGTGGTGTGATCCTGGGGATCTCGAGCGTGTACTCGGGAGGCGGCCCGTTGATCCCGAGCGGCCCGCGGGCGGTGCCGGGGTGGTTCGACGCCCTGGGGTCGTTCGCCAGCCGACCGCCCGCGGCCGTCGTCTGGGCCATCGCCGCCGTCGCCTGCGCCGCGCTGGTCCGGCTGCTCGGGGCGGTGGTCCCGAGCCGGTGGGACCGGACGAGGTCGCTGGCGGCGCGGACCGTGGCCGTCGCCGCGGCGGCGGCCCTGGTCGTGGTCGGGCTCGACGTGCCGTCCTGGTCCGGCGGCGTCTCGTGGTTGACCTTCCTGCTGCTGGTGGTCGCCACGGCGATGTGGGTGCTGCTGGAGCTCACCGCGTTCGGTCGCGGGCTGAAGGCCTCCGGCGCCAACCCGGAGGCCGCCCGGCTCGCCGGGATCCACACCCGTCGCCACGTGCTCGGAGCATTCGTGCTGGGCGGCGTCCTCGCGGCGCTCGCCGGGGTCATCCTCGCCGCCACCCAGGGCAGCGTCGCCCCGGATCTCGCCGGCGCGTTCCTGCTGCCCGCCTTCGCCGCCGCGTTCCTGTCCACCGTGGTCTTCTCCGCCGGGGCGTTCACCGTGTGGGGCACGGTCATCGGGGGCGTGTTCGTGGTCTGGGTCGGCCAGGGCCTGATCGTCGGCGGGCTGCCGAACACCTGGACCGACATCGTCAACGGCGCGGTGCTGCTGATCGCCGTGTCCCTGTCCACCGTGGTCCGGATCGCCCGCCGATGACGGACCGCCTCGATGCTGACGGAACCGTCAGTGTCGTGGATCACAAAACGTCATTACCGTCCCCCATCAGGTCAGCGGGTTCGACAGCGAACTCGACGCGGAGCGGGCAGCCGGCCGGCGGCATCAGGCGCGGCGCGCCGGACTCCGCGGGCCGCGGCCCGCGGGGCACAGCCCGCGGGCAGCAGGATGAAGGAGAAGCCGTTCTCATGCGTTTCGGTGTACAGATCTTTCCGTATCACAAACCGTGGATCGACCCCAGCACGCAGTTCGAGGACGACCTGCAGCTGATCGAGCATCTGGACCGGCTGGGTTACGACGAGGTCTGGATCGGCGAGCACCACTCGACCGGCTGGCAGAACATCGCCGCGCCCGAGCTGTTCCTCGCCGCCGCGGGTCAGCGTACGCGGAACATCACCCTCGGTACCGGCGTGAGCTCGCTGCCGTACCACCACCCGCTGATGCTGGTGGACCGGATCGTCCAGCTGAGCCACATGCTCAAGGGCCGCCTGCTCTGGGGGATCGGGGCTGGCTCGCTGGCCCAGGACGCCCAGATGATCGGGGTCGACCCGCTCGAGCAGCGGCGGATGACCGAGGAGGCGCTGGAGGCGATCCTCGCGCTGCTGCGCTTCGACGGCCCGGTCACCCGCAGGACGGACTGGTTCGAGATCAACGACGCACAGCTGCACCTGCGGCCGTACGGCGGCGGGCTCGACATCCGGGTCGCGTCCCAGCTGTCACCGTCCGGGCCGCGGCTGGCGGGCAAGTACGGCACCGGGCTGTTCCAGTTCGGGGTCCTGGGCACCGTCGAGGACAACCCGATCGCCCAGACCTGGGCGATCGCCGAGGAGTCCGCGGCGGCACACGGGCAGACAGTGGACAGACAGCGGTGGAGCGCGCTGCACATGATGCACATCGCCGAGACCGAGCAGGAGGCTCGCGCCCAGGCACGCTGGGGCCTGCAGGACTGGGCGCGCTACATGCTGACGATCCTGCCGATCGTGAAGAGCGACCCGGACGACTTCGACGCCCTCGTGGACGAGCTCAACGAGTCCATCTTCGTCATCGGCACGCCCCGGATGGCCCGTGAGCGGATCGCGACCATCGTCGAGAAGTCCGGTGGGCTCGGCTCGATCGTGATCGGCAACTGTGAGGTCGCCTCCCCCCGCCACCAGCGGGACTCCTTCGAGCTGCTGGCCCGCGAAGTGTTCCCGCACTTCACGGGGCAGGTCGCGCCCCGGCTGGCGGGTGTCGAGTCGATGGCTCGCTTCGGGGCGACCGGCGAGAAGCTGGCCGCGGCACAGGAGAAGGCCCGCCGGGAGTACGCGGCGGAGAAGGCGGAGAGGGAGGCCCGGTGAACGTCGTGAGGAAGGGCCGCGTCGAGGGCAGGGTCGCGTTCATCACCGGGGCCGGCCGCGGGCAGGGGCGCAGCCACGCGCTGAGGCTCGCGGAGGAGGGCGCGGACATCATCGCCGTCGACATCTGCGCTCCCGTGGCGAGCGTCAGGTATCCGATGTCCACGAAGGAGGACCTGGCTGAGACCGCGCGGCTGGTCAGGGAGCGGGACCGCCGGGTGGTCACCGCGGTCGCCGACGTCCGCGACGCCGCCGACATCGAGGCCGCCCTGCGCCAGGGCGTTGACGAGCTCGGCCGGCTCGACATCGTGGTGGCCAACGCGGGCATCGCCAGCTACGCCCCGGCTCACGAGATCACCGAGCAGGCGTGGAAGGAGATGATCGATATCAACCTGACCGGCGTGTGGCAGACCTGCAAGGCGGCCGTGCGGTACCTGCTGCCACAGCGCTCGGGCTCGATAGTGATCATCAGCTCGGGTGCCGGCCTGATCGCGCCGCCGAACCTGGCGCACTACGTGTCGGCCAAGCACGGCACGGTCGGCCTCATGCGGGCGCTGTCGAACGAGTTGGCCCCCCACATGATCCGGGTGAACAGCATTCATCCCACCCAGGTCGACACTCCGATGATCATGCATGAGGAGATCTACCGGATGTTCCGACCGGATCTGGAGAACCCGACCAGGGAGGACATCGTCGAGCCCTCGACGGCGATGAACTCCATGCCCGTGCCCTGGGTCGACCCGGTGGACGTCTCCAACGCCGTGCTGTTCCTCGCCTCTGACGAGGCCCGCTACATCACCGGCGCCACGCTGCCGGTGGACGCGGGCATCGTCACAAAGGTCTGATCACCCCATTTCTGATCACCCATCGCTGATCTCCGTACGGAGGATCCGACAATGAACGGCGGGATTCTGGCAGGCAAGGTCGCGATCGTGACCGGGGCCGGATCGTTCCACGGCGACCACCAGCTTCACTTACCGGGCCAGGGCAGCGCGGTCGCCGCCAAGCTCGCCTCGCTGGGTGCCGCGGTCGTCCTGGCCGACCTGCATGGCGAGGCGGCCGAGCTGCGGGCGAAACAGATCCGGGAGAACGGCGGCCAGGCCGTCGCGGTGCGGGTCGACGTCCGCAGCGAGGCCGACGTCGAGCGGATGGTCGCCACCGCCGTCGGCGAGTTCGGGCGGCTCGACATCCTGCACAACAACGCCGCCGACCTGGAGCGCCTGTTCGACCCGGGTGACCCCGAGATCACCCGGATGGAGGCCGGGACCTGGCACGCCGTGTTCAGCACGCTCGTGCTCGGCACGATGCTCGGCTGCAAGCATGCCATTCCCGTGATGCTCCGGACCGGTGGGGGCAGCATCGTCTGCACCTCCTCGACCTCCGGCGAGATGGGTGAGCTGAACCTGACGGTGTACGGCGCGGCCAAGGCGGCGGTGAACCAGATCGTCCGGTCGGTGTCGACCCAGTACGGCAAGCAGGGCATCCGGTGCAACGCGGTGGCGCCGGGACTGATCCTCAGCCCACCCAGCCTGGCGATCGGGCAGGAGCTGATCGACGAGTACGCGCGGCACTGCGACACCCCGTACGTCGGGGAGCCGGCCGACGTGGCCGAGGTCGTCGCCTTCCTCGTCTCCGACGCCGCGCGCTACGTGAGCGGCCAGGTCATCAGGGTCGACGGAGGCTTCGCCCAGCAGTCCCCGCTGGCCGCCGACTCCCGGTCGTCCGGCCTGGTGGCCGGCGTGAACTGACCGGCTGCCCGGACCGGGCACCCGGACCGTCACGCCCCGTAGCCCGCTTCCGGTGACAGGTCGCGCGGTCTACCGTCCGGGCGTGGAACGAGGAGATGTGAGATGAGGATCTGCGTCGTCGACGACCACGAGGTCGTGCGGGAAGGGCTGCGGCTGGCGCTGTCCGCAACCGCGGACCTGGACATCGAGATCGTCGCGGAGGCCGGTTCCGGCCACGAGGCGCTGGCGGCCCTGCGCCGGTTCCGGCCCGACCTGATGCTGGTCGACTACCGTCTCCCGGATACCCCGGGTGACCGCCTCTGCGCCGATCTGGTGGCCGCCCACCGCGGGATCAAGGTCGTGATGCTGACCAGCTATCTCAGCGAGGACGTCGTCCAGCGGTGCCTCGCCGCGGGCGCCGCCGGGTTCGTCACCAAGGCGGCCGGTCTGGACGAGCTGCGTACCGTGCTGGGGCGGATCGCGTCGGGCGGCGACGGTCTCGTGGTCTGCAGCACGTCGGCCACCGTGCAGCGGCTGTACTCGGCGGCCACCGCGCCGGACCGGCGGCGCCTGCTCACCCCGCAGCAGGAGCGCGTCCTGGAACTTGCTGCCGAAGGCTGCACCTACGGCGAGATCGGAAAGCGGCTGAACCTGTCGGTGTCGACCGTCCGCTTCCATATCCGCGGGGTCAAGGAGCGGCTCGGGGTGAAGACCCACTCGCAACTGATCGCCACCGCGATCCGCGAGGCCCTCATCGCGCCCGGATCCGATGCCGTCAGCGCCTGATCCAGCTCCGGACCGGTCCGATGACGCCGTGGGCTTCGCCCGCCGGGCCGCCGGGGTCCTGCGGGCGCGATCGGTCGAGCTGCGCGACGGGGACCGCCGGCGGGTCCTC
The DNA here is from genome assembly GCF_059816245.1 of Frankia sp. RB5. Classification (NCBI taxonomy): domain Bacteria; kingdom Bacillati; phylum Actinomycetota; class Actinomycetes; order Frankiales; family Frankiaceae; genus Frankia; species Frankia sp. RB5. The sequence goes on along the minus strand of NZ_JCBATA010000076.1, from coordinate 19,339 downwards.
GCCACATGGGGCAGCCCCGGCCGCGGCGTCGTTCCCGTCGCCCGCACGCTCGACCTGGCCGAGGAGCCGTCGGCGACGCTGTGCTCGCCGGTGCCGAGCGGGGTGGACGTGGACGGCGACACCAGGGCGCTGGTGGCCGTCGCGGGCGAGCGAGGCGCCGCCGCCTGGCTCGAGGTGGTCTGGAGCGGCGACACGACGCTGGACCCGCGCACCGCGGTGATGCTGCGCGTCCTCGCCAGGACCGCCCAGCTGCTCCTGGACCGGCCGCGGTCGGCCACGCCGCTGGTGGACCGGCTCGTGTTGTCGGGCGCGGAGCTGCTCGCGGAGCTGGCGCTGACGGCGGAGACCTTTGACCAGCTGCTCGGGGGGATCACCGCGGTCCTCGCCCCGCTCGTCGACGGCACGTCCGTCGGGGTGGCCGAGATGAACGACGAGGGCTATCTGCAGGCGCTGCCGGGCTCGTTCGGGGCCTCGGCGGAACTGGTGGCGTCCTCGCAGGTCAGCCGGACCGAGATCACGACAGCCGCGGCCGCGGTCTTCCGGACGGGCCGAACGATGCTCGCGAACGACCCCCGGACGGACATCCCGCGGTTCGTCGAGTGGGTCGAGGGATTCGGGATCAGCCGTCTCATGACGTTGCCGATGATCGTGGGCGGGCGCCCGCTGGGGGTCGTGCACGTCGCGAACAAGCCGGTCGGGTTCACCGAGGCGGACGCCCGGCTCGCCGAGCGGCTCACCCCCTTCGTCGCGGGCGCGGTGGCCCACGTACACCAGCGCCTGGAGCTGCGGCGCCGCGAGCGGGTGACCGCCGTCCTGGGCAGGGCGGCGACCGCGATCGCCTCGGGTGTCCAGCTCTCGGAGTTCGCCCCGTTCCTCGAGGAGCTGCGCGCCGTCCTGGACTGCCGGACGGCCGTCGTCACCTTCCTCGCTGAGGACCAGCCCCGGCTGGTCGCCGGGCGCGCCGATCCCGCGGTCGTGCGACGCGACGTTGAGTTCCTCGGCGAGGTCGACATCGGCTCGGCCGGCATCCGGTCGGCGATGTCGAGGCCGCAGGCACCCGGCGAGCTGGGCTGGGTGACCCTCCACGCCCCGATCCTCGTCGACGGCGCGTCGCGGGCCCACCTGGCGATGCTCCGGACTCCCTGCGAGCCGTTCCGCGAGCCCGAACAGGCCGCGGTGCGGCGGATGGCGGATGTCATCGCGCTGGGCTGGACCACCGACCGGTATCGCTGGGAGCAGGCGGAGAAGGCACGGGCCCGCGAACGTGAGCGCATCGCCGACGACATTCACGACCGCACGGTCCAGCTTCTGTTCAGCGGCAAACTGACCCTGCAGCGGCTGTTCGAACAGCTCGACGAGGCGTCGCCCGCCCGCCCGACCGCGGCGCGGGCACTGTCCCTGCTGGTCAGGAGCGAGGAATCGATCCGGGAGGCCATCCACCACCTCGCCCCGTCCGCGCGGCCCGGGGCGGGTCTGGGAACGGGGCTCGCGGCCGTGGCGGAGGAGGTCGGCCAGCAGTTCGCCGCCGACATCGTCCTCGCCCCCGGATGCGATACCGGCGGCGTCGACCTGGACATCCGGCGGACCACGGCCCTCCTCGCCGCGGCGCGGGAGGCGATGATCAACGCCGCGAAGCACGCGGGGCCGTGCCGGGTCAGGGTGGACCTCGACGTCACGGCGACAGGCGGCGTCGTGCTCCGGGTCGCCGACGACGGCGTCGGGTTCCCGGCGAGAGTGACCCCCGGGTACGGCCTGGATGCGGTGCGCCGCCGGCTCGCCGAGCACGGCGGCTGCCTCGCGGTGCGCGCGCGCCCCGGCGGCGGCACCGAGGTGATCGTCTCGGTCGCTCCCTGAGCGGGCCGGGGACCGACGGGCAGGGCCCGGCGCCCTCGCGGGGCTGGCACCACCGCTACGGACTGACGCAACCGTCAGTGGGATGGGCCGGGCGGGTCACCGAGGATGGACGACCAGGGCACAGGCCGGCCACGCCGACCGACGCGACGACCGTGGGGAGCACGCAGGGATGGCGGGACACGACTCCGATGGCCGGCACGCCGACCAGGATGTGGTGGACCGGCGGGCTGGCGTCCTGGCCCGCCAACCCGTCGATCCCCCCGATCCCCCCGATCCCCCCGATCCCCCCGATCCCCAGCTACGCTGGCTGCTGGCCCGGATGCGCCGGCGGTCCACGGTCCCGATGCGGGAGGCCGGGGCCGCGGCGAGCCGGGCCAGGGCGGCCGCCCTGCGTGACGGCGCGGCCCCGGGACCCGAGATGGCCTCGGTCGAGCGGGTCGACATCCCCGGGCGCGACGGGATCGTGCCGACCCGGCGTTATCGGCCGCGCTCCGACCCGGCGCCGGGGGTGGTGGTCTACTTCCACGGCGGCGGCTGGGTCGTCGGTGGGCTGGACGAGTCCGACGGGCTGTGCCGGACCATCGCCGAGTTCACGTCCTGCGAGGTGCTGAGCGTCGGATATCGGCTCGCGCCGGAGCATCGCTTTCCCGCCGCCGTGCACGACGCCGAGGACGCCGTGGCCTGGGTGGCGAACCGGCTGGCGCCAGAGGCCGGGCTGGTGGTCATGGGGGACAGCGCCGGTGGGAACCTCGCCGCCGTGGTCGCCCGCCGGGCCAGGGACCGTGGGGGCTCCCGGATCGACCTGCAGGTGCTTGTGTACCCGGTGACCGATCACCGGATGACGTCGCGTTCGTACACCGAACACGCGCACCAGATGCTGATCAGCGCCGACGACCTGGACTGGTTCTGGTCGCAGTACGTGCCCCGCGCCAGCGACCGCGCGTCCCCGGACGCGTCGCCCGGCCTGGTCGGCGACCTCGCGGGCCTGCCGCCGGCGGTCGTCGTCGTCGCCGAGTACGACCCGCTGCGCGACGAGTCCCTCGCCTACGCCCGCCGCCTCGCCGACGCCGGCGTCGAGACCACCGTGTACCGCTACCACTCGATGGCACACGGGTTCTTCTCCCTGGTCGGCGCGCTCGACACCGCGGTCGACGCCGTCCGCAGCGTCAGCGCCGCGATCGTGGACATGTGCGCGGCGCGCCGGGTTCCCGCCGTCCCCAGGCGGCCCGGACTGACGGTTGAGACAGGACACCTGGAATCCGAGAAGGCCTAGTTTCGAGACCATGGGCGCTGTGACCGAAACCACCAGGAGGCCCGGCGTGTGCGCCCCGCAATCCCACGGCGCAGAAAGAGGGGCGAGGTGAAGGAAAGCGCGGTCCACACGGGCGGCATGGCCGGACGGGGTGGTAAACAAGGTGGAGCCGACGCGGATGTCGCGGTCGTCGGCGCGGGTTTCGCGGGTCTTTACCTGGCCCATCGCGCGACGACTCTGGGGCTGACGGTCGTGGTGCTCGAGGCCGGGGAATCGGTGGGCGGCACCTGGTACTGGAACCGGTACCCGGGCGCCCGGTGTGACGTGGAGAGCATCGATTACTCCTACTCGTTCTCCGAGGAACTGCAGCAGGAATGGCGGTGGACCGAGCGCTACGCCTCGCAGCCCGAGATCCTGCGCTACCTGAACCATGTGGCGGACAGGTTCGACCTGCGCCGGCACATCAGGCTGAACACCCGGGTCACCGCTGCCCGTTTCGATGAGGACGCGCTCACCTGGACGCTCACCACCGACACCGACGAAACGGTCACGGCCGCGTTCTGTGTGATGGCCACGGGCGGTCTGTCCGTCCCGAACCGGCCGGACCTCCCCGGTCTCGACGACTTCCGCGGCGAATGGTACCACACGGCGCGCTGGCCCGCCGGGGGAGTGGATCTCCGGGGTAGGCGGGTCGCGGTCGTCGGCACCGGGTCCACGGGAATCCAGGCAATCCCGATGATCGCGCGGGAGGCCGACCACCTCGTCGTCCTGCAACGGACACCGAACTTCAGCGTCCCTGCCCGCAACCGCCCGCTTTCCGAGGCGGAGCTGGCGAAGGTGAAGGCGACCTACGCGCGGCGCCGCGCCCGGGGACGGATCGCCCCCTCCGGGGTGCCCAGCGGCCGGGAGCCTTCTCCTGGCCGCGGCGTGCCCCCTGAGCGGCGTCGACAGGCCTACGAGGCGGGCTGGGCGGAGGGGGGCGCGTCGCCGCTGCTGCGCGCCTACTCGGACATGCTCGTCGACGAGGAGGTCAACGCCTCGCTCGCCGACTTCGTCCGGGACAAGATCGGCGAGATCGTCGACGACCCGGCCACCGCGGCGGCGCTGACCCCCTACGGCTACCCCCTCGGGGCCAAGCGGTTATGCCTCGACACCGACTACTTCGCCACCTACAACCGTCCCAACGTGGAACTCGTCGACCTGCGCAAGACCCCGATCGAACGCATCACCGAGACCGGCATCCAGACCGGCGACACGCTGTACGAGACGGACGTGATCGTGTTCGCCACCGGGTTCGACGCGATCAGCGGCGCGGTGACCGCGATCGACGTACGGGGCCGTGCGGACCGCTCGTTGCGCGACTACTGGCGCACGGGTCCGCGGGCCACACTCGGGCTGATGGCGGCCGGTTTCCCGAACCTCTTCCTGGTGAACGGGCCCGGCAGCCCGGCGGTACTGGGCAATGTCCTCGCCTTCATCGAGCACCACGTCGAGTGGATCATCGACTGCATCGACAGCCTGCGACGCGACGGCATTCACACGATCGAGTCCTCGGAGGACTCGGACGAACGCTGGGCGGTACAGGTCGACGAGATCGCCGCCGCCACGCTGTACCCGAAGGCGGAGTCGTGGTTCGCCGGCGCGAACGTGCCCGGCAAGCCCCGCCGTTTTCTGCCCTACGCGGCCGGGCTGCACACCTACCGCGCGCGCTGCGACGACTCCGCCGCGCGCGGCTACGGCGCGGACTTCGTCCTCGACCACGCGCTGTCGAAACACGCGGAGAAAAGACCATGAGAGCCAGCCCTGTCGACGTCTCCGAGCAGCGGTTCCGAGATGTGCTCGGCCATTACTGCACCGGCGTCACCGTCATCACGGCGCTTGACGGGAACGATCCGGTGGGATTCTCCTGCCAGTCGTTCCAGTCCCTGTCGCTCGATCCGCCCATGGTGAGCTTCGCGCCCAGTCTCACCTCCACGACGTGGCCGCGGATCCGCCGCGCGGGGATTTTCGCCGCGAACATCCTCGCCGAGGACCAGGGCGAGCTGTGCCGAACCTTCGCGATCTCCGGTGGGGACAAGTTCTCCGGCGTCACCTGGACCCCGGGTCATGGCGGCGCACCGCTGCTCGACGGGTCCCTGGCCACCGTGGAATGCGAGATCACCGGTGAGGCCGAGGCCGGCGACCACACCATTGTCCTGGGCCACGTCCACCGGCTCGACGTCCGTCCTGGGCGGCCGCTGCTCTTCTACCAGGGACGTTTCGAAAGCCTGTCCCGGACCGAGTAGGCATCGCCCACGACATGTCGACGACCGGCGGATTAAAGCCCGCCCTGGGTAAAGGCCGCCCTGGGCCGAGAGGAGCAAGCTATGCGTACCGAGGCCGCCGTGCTGTGGGAGACCGGGCAGGACTGGAAGGTCCAGGAGGTGGAGCTCGGAGCGCCCATGGCGGGCGAGGTGCTGGTGGAGCTCGCCGCCTCGGGTATCTGCCACACCGACGACCACATGGTCAACGGGGCGCTGCCCCAGCCGCTGCCGGCGATTGGCGGGCACGAGGGCGCGGGACGTGTCGTCGAGGTCGGGCCCGGGGTCGCCGATCTGCAACCTGGCGACCCCGTCGTCCTGATCTACATCCCGGCGTGCGGCCGCTGCCCGTCCTGCGCTGACGGCAACCAGAACCTCTGCGACCGCGGGGCCGGGAGGCGGGAGGGTCGTGCCCTCGCCGACGGCACCCTGCGCTTCAGCGCCGGCGGCACCGGCATCACCACGATGTGCCTGCTCGGGACGTTCGCGCGGCACACCGTGGTGCACGAGTCCCAGGTGCTCCGGATCCCCGGGGACGTGCCGCTGGTCCCCGCGGCCCTGGTCGGCTGCGGCGTCACCGCGGGCCTCGGAGCCTCGCTGAACACCGCCGGGATCCGGGCGGGCGACATCGCGGTGGTGATCGGCGTCGGGGGTCTCGGCGCCGCCGCCATCCAGGGCGCGGCGATCGCCGGGGCCCGCTATGTGGTCGCCGTCGAGCCGGTCGTCGACAAGCATGCGACGGCCCTCGCGCTGGGAGCCACCCATGCCGTGGCGACCCTGGACGAGGCGCGGGATCTCGTCCAGGAGATCAGCTGGAACCGGATGGCCAACGCGGCGATCCTCACGACGGATCTGGCCGAGGCCGAGTACATCGCCCCCGCGATGGAGCTGGTGGGCAAGAAGGGGCGGGTCGCCGTCGTCGCCGTCGCCCCGTCCGGCCAGCGCAGCGCCAACCTGAGCCTGCTCGACCTCACCCTGTACGAGAAGGAGCTCAAGGGCGCGCTCTACGGCTCGCGCAGTCCTCGCGCCGCGATCCCGGCCGCGCTGGACCTGTACCGGGCCGACAAGCTGAAGCTCGAGGAGATGATCACCACTCGTTACCGGCTGGCCGACATCAACCAGGGATTCGCCGACCTGCGGGCCGCCCGCAACGTCCGCGGCGTGGTCGTCTACGACGACTGAGCGGCCCGCGTGAGCGGCACCGTGGCCGGCGCGCCCTGCCCGGGAACGTCGCCCGCGTCCCGTCCGGAGACGGCGGGACGCGGGCGCGGTCACGGGCGGTAGCGGGCCAGCCGGCGGCGGGCGGTTTCCGCCATCGCCTCGTCGATCATGTCGCCGCCGTGCCGCACCGCCCCCCGGCCCTCGGCGGCGGCGGACTCCATCGCCGCGACGAGTGCCGCGTCGGCGTCGAGCTCGGCCTCGGTCGGGGTGAACACCTCGTTGATGACGGCGACGTGGGTGGGGTGGATCGCGAGCATGCCCTCATAGCCGAGTCCGCGGTTCTGGCGGGCGAACGCCCGGAGCCCATCCAGGTCGCGGATGTCCGTCCAGAGCCCGGCGACCGGGTTGGGCACCGCGGCGGCCCGGAGATCGACCAGGACCTGGGCGCGCAGCGCCAGGGTCTCGATGCCCTCCGGGGTCCACCGATAGCCGAGGGAACGTTCCACGTCGCCGCCCTTCACCCCGAGGCCGCCCATGTAGGCGGACCGCGGCGTTGCCCGGGCGAGATCATGGGCCTGGCGGATGCCGGCCGCCGTCTCCAGGACGGGGACGAGGTGGATCCCGCCCACCGGTAGCCCGAGGTCGGCCTCCAGCCAGCCGAGGAGCCGGTCGACGACGTGCACGTCGGCGACGGACTCGACCTTGGGGACCATCACGGCGGTGAGGGCGGGTCCCACGACCGCGCACAGGTCGTCGAGGGCCGCGCGGTCGTGCAGGCCGTTGACGCGGACCACGACGGGCACCGCGGGCGGGGTCTCGCCCAGGAACCCCGCCACCTCGGCGCGGGCGTCGCTCTTCGCGCCGGACGGGACGGCGTCCTCCAGATCGAGTATGACCCCGTCGGCCCCGGCGTCGACGCCCTTGGCGACCCAGCCGGTCCGGTTGCCCGGCACGAACAGCAGGGACCGGACCGGCGGCGTGCTCACCGGCGTGCTCACCGGCGCGCCTGGGCGGCGTACCAGGCCAGCAGCTCGGGCTCGACGACGGCGCCGGGATCCACAAGCCCCTCCCCGGCGCCCTGCAGGATCCGCTTCACCGGCACCTCCAGCTTCTTCCCGGTCCGGGTGCGGGGCACGCCCGGCGCGACCCGGATGTCGTCCGGGACGTGCCGCGGCGAGGCGCGCTCGCGGATGGTCACCCGGATCCGCTCGGTCAGGGCGTCGTCCAGCTCGGCCCCGGGCGCGAGCACGACGAACAGGGGCATCCAGTAGCCGCCCGCGGGCTGCTCCACGCCGAGGACGAGCGAGTCGACGACCTCGGGGAGCGAGGCGAGGGCCTGGTAGATCTCCGCGCTGCCCATCCGGATCCCGTTGCGGTTCAGCGTCGAGTCCGACCGGCCGTGGACGACCACGGACCCGCGCTCGGTGACCGTGATCCAGTCGCCGTGTCGCCACACGCCGGGGATCTGCTCGAAGTAGGCGGCCCGGTAGCGGGCTCCGTCGGCGTCGTTCCAGAAGAACAGTGGCATCGACGGCGTCGGGGCGGTCACCACCAGCTCGCCGACCTGCCCGACCACCGGGCGAAACTCCTCGTCGAAGGCCGCCAGCGCGATCCCCAGGCCACGCACCGAGATCTCGCCCGGCCACACGGGGACGGTCACGGCACCTCCGGCGAAGGCGCCGCAGACGTCCGTTCCCCCGGACATGGAGGCGACCATGACGTCCGCGCCGACCTGGTCGCGCACCCAGCGGTAGGCGTCCGGCGGGAGGACGGAGCCGGTCGAGCCGAGCACGCGCAGCGCTGACAGGTCGTGCTCGGCGGCCGGGCGCACGCTGGCCGTCTCGCAGGCGCGCAGGTAGGCCGGGCTGGTGCCGAGGACCGTCACCCCCTCCTCGGCGGCGACCCGCCACAGGTCGCCCGCCGCCGGATGCCCCGGGCTGCCGTCGTGGCAGACGATCGTCGCGCCGAGCAGCAGGCCCGAGACCTGCATGTTCCACATCGTCCAGCTCGGCGAGGTGAACCAGAGGAACGTCTCGTCGGGGCCGATGTCGAGGTGCAGGGCGTGGTTCTTCAGGTGCTCCAGGACGATGCCGCCGTGCCCGTGCACGATGCCCTTCGGCGCGCCGGTGGTGCCGGAGGAGAACAGCACCCACAGCGGATGGTCGAACGGGACCGGGTCGATCGTCAGCTCGTGCTCGCCCGCGGTCGCGGCCTCCCACGGGATGCTGTCGGGCAGCCCGACGCCGAGGCGGGCCACGCCGACGACGGCGGTCAGGGTGGGCAGGGCGGCCCGCAGCGCCGCCACCGCGTGGCGGCGGTCGTGGGTGCGCCCGCCGTGCCGGTAGCCGTCGGCGGCGACCAGGACCACCGGGTCCAGCTGGCCGAGGCGGTCGGCCGCGGCGCTCGCCGGGTACTCCTGCCCGCAGCTCGCCCACGTCGCGCCGATGCTCGCCGCGGCCAGGAAGGCGACGACCGCCTCCACGACGTCCGGGGTGTACCCGACCACCCGGTCGCCGGGGCCGACCCCGGCGGCGCGCAGCGTGCGGGCGAGCGCGGCGACCTGGCGGCGCAGCTCGGGCCAGGTCAGCTCGACCGTCGGCACGTCCTCGCCGACCCCGAGGACCGCGGGCCCGGTGCCCCGCCCGGGCGCGAGGACCTGCTCGGCGTAGTTCAGGGTGGCACCGGCGAACCAGCGTGCCCCGGGCATCGACGGGTCCGCGGGCATCGACGGGTCCGCGAGCACCCGGTCGGCGCGTTCGCGGAACCGGACACCGAAGAACTCCGCGATGTCCGCCCAGAAGTCCTCGAGGTTCCGCACGGACCACGACCACAGCGCGTCGTAGTCGGCGAAGGTCCGGTCGTGGCGCTCGCCGGCCCAGCGGGTGAACCGGGCGAGGTGCGACGACTCGAGCTGCGCGGGGCCGGGAGTCCAGATCGGCGCGGCCATCAGATCGCCCCGCTCGAGCGCAGCGTGGCCAGCTCGTCCGCGGCGAGGCCGAGCCAGTCGCGGTAGACCAGGTCGTTGTCGGCGCCGAGCGCGGCACCGGTCCGCCACACCGAGCCCGGGTCGGTGCGGAAGTGGGGGAGCGCCGCCTGCATGCGGACCTCGCCGAGGTCCGCGTCGGTCACGGTGACGATGTCCCCCCGCTCGGCGTAGGTCGGGTCGGCGACGATGTCGGCGACGTCGAGGACCCGGGAGGCGACGACCTCGGCCGCGACCAGCGCGGCGACCGCCTCGTCGGCCGGCCGTGCGGCGATCCACTTCGCCAGCGCGGTGTCGATCTCCGCGCGCGCGGCGACCTGCGTGGTCGGGTCGCTCAGCGCCGCGGCGTCCATGCCGAGCAGACGCACGACGTTGGTCACCGACCGGGGCGTACCCGACGTGACGGTGACCCAGGCGTTGTCGGAGGTCCGATAGCAGCCGATCACCGCGGCCGGGGCGACGGCGAGCGCGTTGCCCGAGCGGCCAGGAACGGTGCCGAGCTGGTCGTGCAGGATGACCTGCCACTCGACGAGCCGGAACAGCGGCTCGAACAGGGCGAGGTCGATCCACTCGCCGCGGTGCTCGGGGTGGTTCGCGCGCCGGACCAGCGCCGCGCAGACGGCGAATGCTCCCATCAGCCCCGTCACGGCGTCGCCGTGGGAGAAGCCCGTGTGCACCGGCGGGCCGTCCGGGAACCCGGTCAGGTGAACCAGGCCGCTGCGGGCCTCACCCATCTTCCCGAAACCGGGGCTGTCACGCAGGGACGTGTTCTCGCCGTAGCCCGAGATCTGCAGGAGCACGGCGCCCGGGTTGATCCGGTGCACCGACTCCCAGTCGAGCCCGAACCGCTCCACCGTCCGGGCCCGGAAGGTGACGACGACGACGTCGGCCCACTCCACGAGGCGCTGCACCAGCTCACCGGCGGACTCGGCGTGCATGTCGAGGGTGACGGAGCGCTTGTTGCGGCCGAGAACCTTCCACCAGAGGTGGTGGCCGTCCTTCGCCGGTCCCATCCGCCGGGCGCTGTCGCCGGCGCCCGGCGGCTCGACGTGGACGACATCCGCGCCCAGGTCGGCCATCAGCGTCCCGCACAGCGGACCGGCGATGACCTGCGCGAACTCCACGACCCTTACTCCGGCGAGCGGCCCGCCGGACGGTCCTGTCCCGTCGCCAGCACGCGGCGTGCTCATTGTCGATTCCCTTCGTCACCAGCCATCTCGCCGACCAGCCGTCTCGTGGCGGGACGCGCCGCGACGGCGGACGGGCCGAGGCGAGCCCGGATCCACGGGTGGACCGTATGCCGCGGCGAGTGGGCGCCGACACTGTCGCGAGCGACAGTAGCCGGGCCACCGTGATGGGATCACCGCGGTGATCCGGTCGCTGGCGAGGGCCAATCGCCGCGGTCACCGGGACCTCGGCGATCTGGGCGGCTCCCACCAGGGCGTGGAGGAAGGACTCCGCACGGGTGCCGGCGCCCAGGCCGGAGGCCCGCAGTAGGCGGGTGAGCTCCTCGCACTGCATGTCGCTCAGGCCGTCCGTCCGTCATGGCGATCGCGCTCTAGCTGCGACCCGACCCGCGGCGCGTCTACCCAGGCGAAGCAATATTCCGGTGATGTACTATCCGGGATATGAGACTTGGCCAGGGGGTTGAGTGGGCGTTGCACTGCTGCCATGCCCTCGCGGAGGCGCCGGACGCAAGCGCGCTACCCGTGCAGCAGCTCGCTGCGCTGCACGGTGGTAACCCGGCCTACCTGGCCAAACACCTCCAGGCGCTGTCGAAGGCCGGGGTGGTTGTGTCCGTCCTCGGCCCACGCGGGGGCTATCGACTCGGCCGTCCCGCGGACCAGATCCGGCTCCTCGACGTGGTCGACGCGATCGAGGGCTCCAGCCCGGTGTTCCTGTGCACCGAGATCCGTCAGCGAGGGCCGGCCGCGTTGCCGCCGGCGAACTACCGGGCGCCCTGCGCGATCGCGGCTGCGGTGTCGTCCGCGGAGGACGCGTGGCGGCACGCTTTGGCGTCGACCACCATCGCCGACATCGTCACCGCCTCGCGCCGGCAGGCACCCGAAGCCGTTACCGCCACCGCTCGCTGGCTACGCGAGACCGTCGACGCCCGAAGCCGGGGGCAGACAGACGAGCAGAACAGGAAAGCGGACGGGTGACGGGCCACGGCGCGGCCCGGCGAGACGTACCAGAGCCCAGGGCGGTCCGTTTCCCTGTGGAGGCTTCGTCCGCGTCGGCGCGCGAGGTCCGTCTCGACGGGGCCGCGCCAGACCACGGTGATGCGCCCTGTCCCCGGCCCGAGACGCGCGACCGGCCGCGGTGGAGCGCGCTGATCACCGGCTGGCTGGCGCTGTTCGTCATCGGTACCGATCTGTTCGTCGTCTCACCCCTGCTGCCGATCTGGCGTTCCCGGTTCGACGTGTCACTGCGTACGGCCGGACTGACGGTGACGGTCTTCGCCCTGGCCTACGTCGTCGCGGCACCCGCGTGGGGTCGGCGAGCGGTGAAGGTATCGCCGCCCGCGGTGCTGGTCCTGGCCCTGTCCGGCTTTGCGGTGTGCAATGTGTTGACCGCCGTCGCCCCCACCTTCTGGACGTTGCTGGCCGCTCGGGTCGGCACCGGCCTGTTCGTCTCCGGCGCCACGGCCACGGTGTTCACCCTGGTCGCAAGCAGCGCCCCCCAGGGGCGACGGGCGTCGTGGCTCGGGATCGCCACCTCGGGGCTGCTGTCCGCGCTGTGGGCCGGCGCCCCGCTCGGTGGCCTGGTCGCACGGCACACCAGCTGGCGGGCGGTGTTCGTCGTCCTGGTCGCCGCCCGCGGAATCTGGCCGGACACCCAGGCAGCCCGTGCCGTCGCTGCGCCCGTCAGGCGCGGTGCCGTGTGGCGGGCCCGTGCCGTCGCGCCGACCGCCTGCTGGGCGGCAGCCGTCTACGGCCTGTACACCTATCTGTCGGCCGGCCTCGGTGACCGGCCCGGATGGTCCACCGCCTGGGTGAACACGTCGTTGATCGTCTACGGGTTGTGCGCTGTCGCCGCCACGTTCCTCGGCGGGCGGATCGCTGACCGCCACGGTGCCGCCCGCACCACCTGGGCGGCACTCCTGCTGCTCGCCGTCGCCGACGTCGCGTTCACCGCGAGTCTCTCCGGCGCGGCGGTCACCACCTGCCTCGCGGTCGCGTTGCTCGCCTTCGCCGCCTACACCGCCTTTCCCGCCAAACAGGCCCAGCTCGTCTCCGACCATCCGTCCGACTCCGCCCAGCTGATGGCCTGGAACCAGAGCGCCATGTACCTGGGGATCACCCTCGGCTCTTTGGCCGGCGGACGCATCGCCGACGGCCACTTCCGCGCGCTGCCGCTGGCATGCGCGGCGGTCGCCGTCTTCGGCGTCGCTGCTCAGGTATTCACCGTCCGCCGCCGGACTCCAGCTGGTCATGCGGCGGATGGCGAGTTGATCAGCATCTGGTCCTGTGCGGTGAGGTGTTCCCGATCGTCGAGGTCGAGAAGGTGATGGATGTCGGTTCCGTACACATCGGTTGGCAAGGTCAATGCCTGGGGGTGGGACGTTTCCCGCTCGGGCCCGGCCACGCCTCCCACTCGCACAGCCGCGAGCCGGTCATCGCGGCGCTGCCCTGCGAATCAGTGCCGGCCCGAGCCGTGTGAGCGTTGATCCGACCGGCGGCCTCCTGCAGGGTCCAGCCATGCGCGTGACATAGCGCCGCGCGGGGCCGGAGTCCGTACGCGGTGAGCCCGGGCTCTGTCCTCTTCCCCGGCGGCGGCTGGGACGGCTACTCCTAGCAGCATCCCGAGGACTTCGCCGAGTTCGTGCGCCGCGACTTTCCTGCCGGCCGCCTCGGTACCGTCGACGAAGTCGCCGACGTCGTCACCTGCCTTCTGTCCGACCGCGCCAGCTGGATCAACGGAACCAACATCGCCGTCGACGGCGCCCAGAACCGCCCAAGCGCCCGCGGCTACTGACGATCACCTGCGCCCTGCATTGCCGGCGCGGAGTTGAGAGCCTCCTCCCGAGATCGCTGAGGGCCTGGTTCGCTGTCAGATGCCGGCCGATCTTCTGCCTCGGTCCCAGGTCAGGAACCGGTAGCGCAGGCCGGTCGACGAGGTCTGCCACGCTCCCGTGGAGTCCGGCGGGGGACTGATGCGTGGGGCGTGGGTATCGCCTTCGAAGAGCTCTCGGATCTCGGTGACCACGATCCGGTCCGCGAGCGGCAGCGCCGCCCTGAACACGGCCGCGCCGCCGATGACCCACACGTCTCCGGACGCCGCGGCGAGCGCCTGCGGCAGGTCGGGGAACGTTTCCGCTTCCTGTTGCGGAGTGCGCGACAGCACGAGGTTGCGCCTACCGGGCAGCGGCCGGAACCGTTGCGGTAGCGAATCCCAGGTACGACGGCCCATGAGCACGGTCGTGCCTGTGGTCAGGTCGCGAAAATGCGTCATGTCTTCTGGCAGGTGCCAGGGCAGCGAGCCGTCGCGGCCGATGACGCCGTTCGCTGACTGCGCCCAGACCAGCCCGATCACACCGCCACCGGCGCCGTGATGGCAGGGTGAGGGTTGTAGTCGTCGAGCGCGAGGTGCGCGTAGGTGTAGTCGAACAGACTGTCCGCCGGTTTCAGACTCAGCGTGGGAAACGGGCGCGGCTCGCGGGCAAGCTGGGCACGGACCTGCTCGGTGTGGTTGTCGTAGATGTGGCAGTCGCCACCGGTCCAGACGAAGTCCCCGACGCTGAGGCCCACCTGCTCGGCGATCAGGTGGGTCAGCAGCGCGTAGCTCGCGATGTTGAACGGCACGCCGAGGAACAGGTCCGCGCTGCGCTGGTAGAGCTGGCAGGACAGTTCGCCGCCCGCGACGTAGAACTGGAACAACGCGTGGCACGGCGGCAGCGCCATCCGCGGAAGCTCGGCGACGTTCCACGCGGAGACGACGATCCGCCGCGAGTCGGGGTTCTCCCGCAGCGTACGCAGCACCTCGCTGATCTGGTCGATGTAGCCGCCGTCCGGGGTCGGCCACGACCGCCACTGCACGCCGTAGACCGGGCCGAGATCGCCATCCGGCGCCGCCCACTCGTCCCAGATCGTGACACCGTTCTCCCGCAGCCACGAGACGTTTCCCTCGCCGCGTAGGAACCACAACAGCTCGTAGGCGATCGACCGGAAATGGACCTTCTTCGTCGTGATCAGCGGAAAGCCGTCGGAGAGCTGGTAACGCAGCTGATGACCGAAGATCGACCGCGTGCCCGTGCCCGTGCGGTCCGCCTTGTGGGCGCCCTCGGCGAGTACGCGGCGCAGAAGATCCTCATACTGCGTGTCCGGCATGCCGCGAGCGTAGCTGTACCGGCTGAACCGCGAGCGAGTACGGAAGTGACACCACGCGCACCGCCTGATGTCGCGGGCTTCGCTGGGCGCCGCCGACGTCGACGCGGCGGCCGACCCCAGACGGCCCGGCGGTCCAATCAGGCTGGGATCTTCATGAGAGTCAGCGGCTGGACAGCTCCTCGCGTATCTCCGCGAGCCCGATCGCCGTGGCGACTGCAGCCTCGGCGATCCGCGCGGAGCGGAGCACAGCATGGGGCAGGTGCTCCGGCGGAGTGTCTGCTCCGAGCCCGAGGCGTGTAGCAGGACCGCTACAGGTCGAACTCGCCGTCGCGGACGCCGTCGAGGAAGGCGACCCATCCGGCGGCGGTGAAAACGGAATCCTCGACGCGGCGTCGGCCACCTCTGCAGCATTGCCACCTCGAACTACCCTTGCCTCGCGGGGTTCCGACCGCCGCTTTGGCGGGGCCGAAGTCTGCTGGAAGGCGGCCTGGCGGCGAGCGATGCTGTAGACAAAGCTGGTTCGGGCCTGCCGGGCTCAGCGGCCGTAGGCGCGTAGGAAGACCCACACCCCTCCGGCGACCAGCCGGTCGATCTCGGTGTCATCGAGGGGCGCGGCGCCGTACCAGGATCGGTGGTTGACGCGCCCGGTCAGCAGCAGGCCGAGGAACTCGGCGGCTTCGAGTGGGTCGGGGGCGTCGAGCAGGCCCTGTTCGGTGAGTTCGGCGAGCCGGTCGGCCAGGGCGCGCTGGACCGGGCGGTCTTCGGGCGCGGCCCGGACCAGGTCCGGGAAGTGTGCCGCCTCGGCGATCATGAGACGCATGACGGCTGCGCGTTCCGCCGAGCGGGCCATCTCGGACGCGAAAGCGCGGCCGAAGGCTGTCAGCGCCGCTTCCAGGTCGGTGACCTCGCCGAGCGTGCGGTCCAGCAGCTCGTGGAAGGCCGCCTCCTGTGCCGCCATGGTCTCGCGGATCGCGGACAGGAACAGCCGTTCCTTGTCGCCGTAGTAGTCGTAGATCGTGCGTTTGGAGACTCCCGCCGCGACGGCGATGGCGTCGACGCTGGCGCGTGCGTAGCCCTCGTGGACGAAGACGTCCAGTGCGGCCCGCGCGATCGCGGCGCGCTTGGCGGGCGAGCCCTGGCGGACGGTGTCGGCCACCGCGCGTTCCTTCCCGACGATGTCACTACACCGTGCAGTGTAGCCTTCTCTATCTACACTGCACGGTGTAGTGTCGCTGTCCGTGGCAGACACGACGACCGGCGCCCCGATCACCGCCCGCCTGGACCCAGATGTCCGGAAGCTCGGCATCGTCATCGTGGTCGGCGCCGTCACCGCGATGCTGGACATGACGATGGTCGCGGTCGCGCTGGCCGACCTTGCTCGCACCTTCCACACGTCCATCACGACGGTGCAGTGGGTCAGTACCGCCTACCTGCTGGTCATCGCGGTGGTCATCCCCGTCACCGGCCGCCTCGCCGAGCGCTTCGGCACCCGCACCATGTGGCTGTTCGCGCTGTCGGCATTCCTGTTCGGCTCGACGCTGTGTGGACTGGCGTGGTCTGTGGATAGCCTCATCGCCTTCCGTGCCCTGCAGGGCCTCGGCGGCGGGATGATCGTGCCACTGAGCATCATGATCATGGCTCGGGTGTCTGAACCCAGCCAGCGAGGCCGTGTCATGGCTCTGGTTGCCATGCCGGGGCAGCTGGCCCCCATCATGGGACCGCTGATCGGCGGCCTGATCGTGGACAGCGGAAGCTGGCGCTGGATCTTCTACGTCAACGTCCCGATCTGCCTGCTCGCCGTCATACTGGCCCGGCGCGCCATCCCCGACGACGGACCACGCGAGAGCGGAGGGCGGTGGCTCGACGTGACGGGACTGACTCTGCTGGCCCCCGCGCTCGGGCTGACCGTCTACGGCCTGTCCGCCGGCACGCACCGCTTTCCCCTCCTGGCCGGCGGCATCGTCCTGCTCGCCGTCTTCACCGCTCACTCGCTACGCGCCCGCGATGTCGCGCCGCTGCTCAACCCTCGGCTGTTCGCCAACCGGCCGCTGAGCGCCGCGTCGACGCTGAACTTTCTGTCCCGGCTCTCGATCTTCGGCGTGGTGATCCTCATGCCCCTGTATTTCCAGGAGGTACGCGGTTACAGCACACTGACGGCTGGACTCCTGCTGGCACCGCAGAGCCTCGGCACGGCGCTCGCGCTGCCCTACGTCGGCAGGCTCACCGACCGAATCGGTGCCCGCCCCGTCGTCCTCGCCGGCATCGCCCTCAGCACGCTGAGCGCACTCACCTTCACCCAGCTGGACGCCCACACCAGCGTTGTGATCATCGGCGCGGCGCTGCTGGTCTGGGGCACCGCAGTAGCAGCCGTCGCGGTCCCGGTGTCGGCCGCGGCCTACGAGGGACTGACGCCGCTCGACATCCCCGGCGCGACGAGCGCCATCATTACCGTGCAGACGATCGGCGCGTCGGTCGGCGCGGCCGTCCTCGCCGCGATCCTGCAGAACCGGCTGGCCCACCACCACGACGCCCCAGCCATCGCGTTCGCCGACACCTTCTGGTGGGTGTTGGGCTTCACCACGCTGACCCTCATCCCCGCCCTGCTCCTGCCCCTGGCACCGGAAACTCGATCGGACTGAAGGACCGGAGATAAATGCCTGCCCTGGCGGCAGGCGCAGCCGAGGGCGGGGGACCTATCTCTGGCCGACCAGGCCCCAGATCCGTCGACGAGACGGAGCGCAACAGCGACCGGGTGGTCCGGTCACTCGCGGCGGTCGGACCAGCTCGAACCAGATGGGGCGCGGGGAGGCCGTCACGCAGATTGCGCATTGGCGTCATTACCGGCGGCTGGGCTACGGAGCGATCGCGGACAGGCTACATATCGATCTTGACCGCTATCGAGTAGCTCCCGGCGCGGCGCGGTCAACCCCCGGAGAAGTGGTTCTGGTCACCCAAGCCGGTCCACGAGCCGCTCATCCCCAAGTGGATGTTCGACGAGTTCAACGCCCGGCGGCCGACCAGACGAGGCTCCCGGGAGGGCAACGCACCTGATACCCACCCGGACACTCTGCGTACCTACGCCTTTGGCGTTGCGACTTGGGGTGCCGGGCAATGGCGTCGCTGGTCACCCCGCTCGATGGCGGCGACCCGGATCAGACTGATCCACGACTGCGCCTCGGGGCTGATTTCCCGAGTAGCGGCGGCGTCGGTTCGCCGGTAAGGCGGCTGAGCGTCTAGGACGTGATGAACTGTTGCAACCGTTCCCGGCTCGCGTGTTCGACGAGGTTCGGGACGTAGTGCGTGATCGTCGCGTGCGCCAACGGTGCGTAGCAGGTGCGCACGACCGCCTCGACGGTAGGGCCTGGCACCGTCCCGTCGTAGGCGGTTTGGAGGCGTTGAATCAGAATTGTGATCCGCTCGGGAAGTTCATCCGGCGCCGGGATCGAGTTCATGACGCTTTGCCTCGACCGAGCGAGATCCGGCGGTGTTGCGTTGACCTATCGGTGGCGTCGTACCTGAGCGAGCTGGTGGCCACGACGGCTCCTTCTCCCGGGAACAGTGGCCCCAGGAATTTGGGGCCGTCAGCGGCGACTGCCACCTACCAGCCCAACGTTGAGTCTACGTCGCGAACCGGCGCCGGCCCCAGATCGCTCGCCCTCGTTATCTCATCCGATTCCGGTGGCTGGGATCCGGCGCTACGGGTCTCGTGGCGGCTGGGTGGGTGTCGGCCCCCGGCCGGGGCCGTGTGCGTGCGCCGGGCGCCGTTCGTCAGCGAGCAGGGCCGCCGTGCTCGGCGGGTCTAGTTCGGCGAGGATTGTCTCGGCCGCAGTGGGCCGATCGACGCGGGTGTAGGCGGCCAACAGGTCGAGGTGCTGATGCGCCTGTTCAAGGGTGTTGCCTTGGCTGATCAGCACGCCGATGGCCTGGTCGATGCTCGAACAGGCTTTCAGCTCGCTGCGTGTCGCCGGATCGTGTGGCACCGTGAGGTCTTCGTCGAGTACGAAGGCGGCGGTGTCGAGGCCGCCGAGGCTCCCGGCGAGCCAGCTTAGATCGGTCGCGAGGTCGAGAAACGCTCCGGGCGTCGCGGCGAAGAGGATCAGGGAAGCGGTGGCCGCGGGATCTTCGGATCCGGTGACGTTCGGCGGAAGCGATATGCGTAGCGAGGCGCGGATGTCTTCGGCCTCGGCGTCCTCCTCAAGCGCGGTGAATTCCAGGCGCCGTCCGCCGACAGAGAACATGGCCGAGAGCCCAAGGTAGGAGTGGACCGCGATCTTGATGTCGGCGGCCAGTCGTCGCAGGGTTTGTGAGATATCTGTGCCGGGCTCGTCCAGTGATTCCGTGAGAGCGGCGAGATACGCGGCCAAAGCAGTGGAAATGTCCACAGCCGGTTTCTCCGAAGCGGCGTCCCCGAACGCCCGTTTTCGGCCACAGAGCCGAGTACCGCAGGTCGCGGTGCTGG
>NZ_JCBATA010000075.1:0-40033 GCF_059816245.1 Frankia sp. RB5 | reverse complement strand
CGCCCTCTTTTTTTATGAGACGGCGCCGAGCGTGTTGTTCACGCTAGCAGACACTCTTTCCCTTCACGTCGCTCTTCCGATCTCCGCCGGTGGCCGGATCGGTCTCGGCGGCCCGGCGGACGGCGCCGCGCGGCCGGGGCGGCCCGAGCGGCCGGGCGAGGCTGGGCGGCCGGGCGAGGCCGAGTGACCGGAGCGGGAGTCCGTCCCGGCTCCGCGTTCCCGTCGGACCGCCTGCCCTCCATCTGATTCCGCCAGGGGCACGCCGAGGCCTGGTACCGCGATGGCTCGGCCGCGCCCGCCAGGTCGAGGCACGGGCCGATATGTCGGCTTCGAGATTGACAATTCGGCGATCGGGCCGTGCTGTGCGGGCATGTCCGGGTGCGGCGTGGCCGCGAGTCCGCGGGCGGCCCGATGGGCGAGGCACCGCATGGACCACCTCGGCGGGTGTGTCAGGCGGACGCGTGGGGTTACGGCGACCGTCCATAGCTACATATGGCCGTCTTGTGTCTGCGCAGAGTGACCGCCGAGGCGGGTCGTGCGCGTCGGAGCGCCGACTCCCGTTGACCACTCCGGACACCCATCCCTAGACTTGGGTCTGTGCACGAGGGTCCGTGGGTCTCAGACCGAGCGGATCCACTCGAGCGTCGTTATCGGTTCTGACAGTTTCTTCGTTTCCCGCGTTGTATCTGTCCCTCGGTCCCGGCGGTTCGATCCGGCCCTCGCGCGGACGACCACCCCTAGTCGGAGCCGACCCCTTGACGAGCACCACCGACGTACGACCCGTGGAGACCGTGACCACCGCGCACAGCCCGACCACACCACAGGTAGCGGTCAACGACATCGGCTCGGCCGAAGACTTCCTCGCGGCAGTCGACAAGACGATCAAGTTCTTCAACGATGGCGACATCGTCGACGGCATCATCGTCAAGGTTGATCGCGACGAGGTGCTGCTCGACATCGGTTACAAGACCGAGGGCGTGATCCCGTCCCGCGAGCTGTCGATCAAGCACGATGTCGACCCGCACGAGGTCGTGAGTGTCGGCGACCACGTCGAGGCCCTTGTCCTCCAGAAGGAGGACAAAGAAGGCCGCCTGATCCTGTCCAAGAAGCGCGCCCAGTACGAGCGCGCCTGGGGCACGATCGAGAAGCTCAAGGACGAGGACGGCGTCGTCACCGGCACCGTCATCGAGGTCGTCAAGGGTGGTCTCATCCTCGACATCGGCCTGCGTGGCTTCCTGCCGGCTTCTCTCGTGGAGATGCGCCGAGTCCGCGACCTGCAGCCCTACGTGGGCCGAGAGCTCGAAGCGAAGATCATCGAGCTCGACAAGAACCGCAACAACGTCGTGCTCTCGCGGCGTGCCTGGCTCGAGCAGACCCAGAGCGAGGTCCGCTCCGAGTTCCTGGCGCAGCTGGCCAAGGGCCAGATCCGCAAGGGCGTCGTCAGCTCCATCGTCAACTTCGGTGCCTTCGTGGACCTGGGTGGCGTCGACGGGCTGGTGCACGTCTCGGAGCTGTCCTGGAAGCACATCGACCACCCGTCCGAGGTGGTCGAGGTCGGCCAGGAGGTCACCGTCGAGGTTCTCGACGTCGACCTCGACCGCGAGCGGGTCTCCCTGTCGCTGAAGGCGACGCAGGAGGACCCGTGGCGCCAGTTCGCCCGCACCCACGCCATCGGCCAGGTCGTTCCCGGCCGGGTCACCAAGCTGGTGCCGTTCGGTGCGTTCGTCCGGGTGGACGAGGGCATCGAGGGTCTGGTGCACATCTCCGAGCTCGCCGAGCGGCACGTGGAGATCCCCGAGCAGGTCGTGAACGTCGGTGACGAGATCCTGGTCAAGGTGATCGACATCGACCTCGACCGGCGCCGGATCAGCCTGTCGCTCAAGCAGGCGAACGAGGTGGCCGGGCTGGCCGTCGACGGCGAGGCCTTCGACCCGAGCCAGTACGGCATGGAAGCCAAGTACGACGAGCAGGGCAACTACGTCTACCCCGAGGGCTTCGACTCGGAGACCGGCGAGTGGCTGCCGGGCTTCGAGGAGCAGCAGGCGGAGTGGGAGCGGCAGTACGCCGAGGCCCAGACCCGGTTCGAGGCCCACCAGGCCCAGATCCGTGCCGCCCAGGAGGCCGACGCCGCCGCCGCGGCACCGTCCTCCTACACCTCCGCCCAGTCCGACCAGGCCCCCTCGGCGATCGACGAGGAAGCTCTGCGCCGGCTGCGGGAGCAGTTCGGCCGGGAGTAGCCGACCGGTTCGACCGTTGCGCGGGGCCCGAGGAGCGATCCTCGGGCCCCGTCGCATGTCCGGCCCGGCTCCGGCTGGCTGGTCGCCGAGAGGGTGGGCTCAGCGGCCCGAGCGGGCCTGCGCCGCGTCGACGTGATCCGGCCGCAGCAGGATCGGCACGTCGTCGCGGACCTCGTAGCGGTGGCCGAGGCGCGGGTTCACCAGCCATCCGTCGACCAGTTCCAGCGGGCCCTTGTCGACGGGGCAGGCAATGATCTTCAGCAGGTCCGGTTCGATGCTCATCTGGGTGCGGTTCCTGTTCGCTCGTCCCGCGGCGGTGCCAGGTCGGCCCGCCATGGGCGGTCACGGATACGTCGGTACCCCATGAGCATCCCAGACCCCGTTTTACGTCACCGGGATGGTGATTTAAAAGGGTGAGTGGGGTAGCGTCGGGCATGTTGGGCGGCCGGACGAGCCGGCCGCGACATCCCGGACCATCCGCATCTGAGAGTCAGGTTCACCGTGACTGTTCATGACTTCACCGTGGAAGCCGCCGACGGCAGCGACCGTTCGCTGGGCGACTACGCCGGCCAGACGCTGCTGATCGTCAACGTCGCCAGCAAGTGCGGCCTGACGCCGCAGTACGAGGGGCTCGAAGCGCTCTACCAGGAGCTGCATGGCCGTGGCCTGGAGATCCTCGGCTTCCCCTGCAACCAGTTCGGCGGCCAGGAGCCGGGCACCAACGAGGAGATCCAGAGCTTCTGCTCGACGAACTACAACGTCACGTTCCCGGTCCTGAACAAGGTCGAGGTCAACGGCTCGGGAGCCACGCCGCTCTACCAGTACCTGCGCTCCGAGGCGCCGGGCGACTTCGGTCCGGACGCCGGCTTCCTCTACGAGCACATCCAGAAGAGCCGTCCCGAGGCGATCGGCACCGATGAGGTCAAGTGGAACTTCACCAAGTTCCTCGTCGACGGGGCGGGCAACGTCGTGCGCCGCTACGAGCCGACCGTCACCCCTGAGGAGATCCGCAAGGACCTCGACGCCGCGCTGGCCTGAGCGCGGCCCCCAGGCCGCCGGTGCCCGTCCCCGACCATGTGTCACGGGGTCGGGCGCCGGCCGTCAGCCAGCCCCGCCGGTCAGCCAGCCCCGCCGGTCAGCCAGCCCCGCCGGTCAGCCAGCCCTGCCGGTCAGCCAGCCCCGCCGGTCAGCAGGGTGCGGATCCGCTCGGGGCCGACGGCGAGCAGCAGCGTGGGCAGCCGCGGGCCGGTGTCCCGGCCCACCAGCAGCTGGTAGACGAGCACGAAGAAGGCTCGCTGTGCCTGCTTGAGCTCGGCCGTGGGCGGTGCGTCGGCGGGTAGCCCGCGCAGGAGCTTCGGCACCGCGTAGGTAAGCGCTGTCAGTCCGTCCAGCGACCAGTCCTGGTCAAGTCCGTCAACGAGGATCTCCAGCGCCTTCGCCTCGTCGGCGCCGAGGGACGCGAGCGTTGCCCGGTCCGGCTCGGTCCGCACGATGGTCCGCGCCTCGGCCGGGACATGTTCACGGGTCCAGGCCCGGGCGCAGTCCAGCCGGGGCCGCAGGTCGGCGAGGTCGAACGGTGCCGTGTCGGCTGAGCCCGCGGGGCCGGTGGCGCGGGCCTGGCGCAGGATCCGCAGGATCTGGGTCGGGTCGTCGGCGGTGATGTCGCAGATCGACGACAGCAGCCGGAACGGGAACACCGTGCGCGGCGCGTCGACCGGGCCGCGAGCCGCGGTCGCACGGGAGCGGTCCAGCACCGCGGCCTCCGCCGGCTCCACGCCACCCTCGGCGGCGCGGCGGTTCAGCGCGTCCCACTCGTCATAGACACGCAACACCTCCGGCCCGAAATCGACGGTGATCGCCTGGTTCGGCCGGCGTCGGGCGTAGATCCACCGCACGATCGCCGGTTCGAGGATCTGCAGCGCGTCCGCCGGGGTCGGAGCCCCGCCGGCGGAGCCGGACAGCTTCGCCCGCCCGCGCACGCCGACGAACGAGTACGGCAGGTACACCGGCGCCTCGCCGTCGAACACCTCCCGCACGATGCTCCCGCCGACCGTGAAGCTGGAGCCGGGGGAGGAGTGATCCACCCCGCCGGCCTCGAACGACACGTTCTCGAAGGCCCAGCGCATCGGCCAGTCGACCTTCCACACCAGCTTCCCGGTCGCCGGGCCGCGGATGTCGAACCGCCCGTGGTTGGCGCAGGAGTGGCAGGTGTAGTCGCCCTGCCCGGACGCGCCGTCGAACGCGGCGACGGCTGTCGTGTCGCGGCCGCAGACGTCGCAGTACGGGCGGAACGGGAAGTACCCGACCGCCGACGCGGACTCCTCGTCCTCTGCGGCCCCCTCGTCGGCGGCGACGTCGACATCCGCCCCGGCGGCCGGGTCGGCGTCCGCGGCGCCGCGACCAGCCCGGCCCCCACGCCCGGCCTTCCCGCCGCCGCCGGCCTTCGGGCGGCCGGCGGCGCCGACCCCACCGCCGGCGCCGCCGGTGCTGTCAGTGTCGCCGGGCGCCGGTACGAGGGTGCGGTAGCGGCCGAGGATGGCGTCGATGGTGCCGGCGGCGGCGACCGCGCGGGCGATGCCGTCCGCGTAGGCGCCCGCGCGGTACATCTCGGTCTGGCTGATCTCCCGGACCTCGATGCCGAGGCGGCCCAGCGCCGCGCGGAACGGCGCCTTGAACCGCTCGGCCCAGTTCGGGAACTCGCCCCACGGGTCGGGGACCGCGCTCAGCGGCCGGCCGACGTGCTCGGCGAAGTCGGTGGGCACGCCGGCGGGCACCTTGCGCAGCCGATCGTAGTCGTCCCAGGACAGGATGTGCTCACAGGGGACCCCGCGGGACCGGATCTCCTCGGCGACCAGGTGCGGGACGAGGATCTCCCGCAGATTGCCGAGGTGGATGGGCCCCGACGGACTGATGCCGGACGCGCAGACGACCGTGCCGTCGCCCGGGCGCCGAGCCGCTCGTTCGATCGCGTCATCCGCGGCCCTGGTCATCCAGTCCTGGCGATCCACCACAGCCCCACCCACATTTCCGCCGTCGAACTCTTGACACCAACCCTAACGGTCCGAACGAACCCTCCGGCGGGCGCGGGCGTCACCGGCCGACGCCGTCCGCCGGCGTCCCGGGCGGCACCGGGCCCGGTGCCGCGGGGTCACTGCGCGCCGAAGAGCTTCAGGTAGCGTTTGGACGCCTTCGGGTTGAGGCTCGGCTGGTACAGCGACGAGCGGACGTTCTCCGGCTCGGCGTTGTTGTAGTAGGCCTCGTAGGCGAGATCCTTCGCGTTGGCGGCGAACGTCTCGTACATCTTGTGGATGTAGAACGGGTTGTCCCCGCCGCCGCCGTTCGAGCGGACGAGGCCCCACTCCGGAACCGCGAACTTCTTGCCGTGCGCGCGGGCGAACTGGATGACCGTGCACAGCCCGGAACGCATGTGGCACTGCCGGTTCCAGGTCGTCTCGCTGGCGGATGCGGGGAAGTGGTCGTAGGAGTCGATGCTGACGATGTCGACGTACTCGTCGCCGGGATAGGCGTCCCACACGTCCCGCCCGCTGCCGGGCAGCGTGTCGTTGTGGGCGTTCATGTTCCAGTCGATTTTCACGCCGGGCGCGGTGGAACGCAGCGCGGTGACCTCCCGGCGGAAGCACGCCTTCCAGGCCTCGGGGTCGCGCACGTGCCAGTACATGTAGCCGCCGTTGAACTCCCAGCCGAGCCGGATGTAGGCGTCGGCCCGGCCGTGCTTCGTCAGGGTGGTGCCGAACGTCCGCCAGTAGTCATCGTAGGCGCCGGTGGCACAGGTGGCCTCGTTGCCGTCCGGCGGGTACAGCGGCTGCGCGATCGACAGCTCGCCGGGGAACCTGTCCCGGGGGAACGCGGACGCCGGCCAGTCCGCCGAGACCATGCTTGCCCAGTCCTTGCGGACGGTGAAGACGACCGCGAGACCGACCTTGTTGCCGGTGAAGGTGCCCCAGGCGTTGACGGCGTCGGGATAGTTGCCGTTCGCACCCGACACCCAGCGCACCCCGGCCGGGCTCGGGTCGGTGTCGTTCGAGGAACCGGAGCACGCGCCCAGCCCGGCGGCCAGCAGGCCGAGGACCAGCACGACCGTGAGGATCGCGGGCCGTGGCCGGCGCGGCCGGCGACCCACTGCGAACAGCGATGCTCGGAGACCACTCACGCGGCTGACGGGCGGTGCGGTGTCGGACTGGCCGTGGTCATCCCGGACGCGATGGCGGGCATGGTCGGCGTGAGGGGCGCGGCGCTCGGCGCGGGCTCGGGCGCCCGGCGCGCGGGCAGCGGCTCCTCGCGCTCGCGCAGCCACTGCGCGACGGCCTCGGCCTCGGCCGGCCAGTCGTGGCCGGGGACGAGCGCGCCACCAAGCTCCATGTGGGTGGCCAGCGACGGCTCCGGAACGATCATGGTCCGCCGGCGCCGCTCGGGGCGGGCCAGCGCCACGGCGTTCAGCGAGGCGCGCAGGCCGGTCAGCGCGGCGCGGCGGGCGATGCGGCCGGCGGCTGTCGGCGGCTGCTCCCGCGGCGGCTCCCCGCCGAGGTCCGCCAGCCGGAAGGGCTGCATGCCCTGCAGGGTCAGGCAGGTCGCCCGGTCGAACGCGCCGCCGACGAAGGGGATCGAGCGCAGCAGCCGCTCGTCCTGCACCAGCGTGCCGACGCGTACGCCGAACGTGCTGGTCGTGGTGGCGGCGCGGACCCAGGGGACGCCGTCGACGAGAGGGACACCGCTCGGACTGCCGTCGCTTTGCTCGACCTGGGGGCGGCGTCGGGTCGACGCCTCGGTGAAGCGCACCGTGCTGTACAGGGTGAAATACTCGGCGTCGGGTCGGGCCGCGGCTGCGGAGACAAGCGCCGACATGGAGCGCTCTGTGTACAGATAGTCGTCTTCGGCCAGCCATACCAGATCGTCGGGCGCCCACCGCCGCAGCCGGGGCATGCGCAGCACGTGTCGATAGGACGAGCGGTTGCTGCCACAGGTGACCTGAACGACCTCGCCCGCCGCCGACATCAGGGACAGCCGATCCGCCGGGATCGAGCCATCGTTGACGAAGACGATCCGTGTCGGGATGCCGACCCTTTCCACGGCGCGCAGGAGGGACGCGAGCGCGAGCTGCTTGCTGTAGAAGGACGGCCGGTTCTTCGAGTTCTCGGAACCAACCGAGCGATACAGGATGCGCAGAATCATCTCAACTCCCCCGCCCCGAGCGGGCGGCATTCACAGGAACGGTCTTGACGCCGGTCGAGATCCTACATATACCTTGCGCCGTCGCCGGTGCTGCCGCGCCCGGGCGTCACGACGCTCCCGGCCCGGCAGCCGACACGTCGCCCACCTTCTCGGCCATCTCGCTGTCGGCCTGCGCCGGATCCTCCGCGGCGGCGCCGGCCTCCCGCTCGGCCTCACGGGCGGCGGAGGCTACCAGCAGGAACCAGAACGGCACGGTGATCCAGAACGCGGCGATGTAGCCGACGACGGCGCCGGTCGCACCGCCGAGTTCCAATCCCACCACCGGATAGACCAGCAGCTGCGGGGCGAGGATCAGGTTCGCGCGGAATGTCAGCTTGGCCTTGCCCAGAGCGTAGAGCATGCAGGCAGGGCCCACGGTGGCGGCCGGTCCGGCCTGCTGCACGATGGACAGCGCGAGCAGATGGTGGGTCTGCTCCCAGGTGTCACCGAGCAGCGCGTGCCCGACGCTCGTCGGCAGCACCAGGAAGATCATTCCCCACACCACGCCGACACCGACGATCACCGCGGACAGCGCGTAGGCGGCGCGCAGCCGAGCACTCGCCGACATGTCCTTGCGGCGGGAGAACTCCGGGATCGCCCAGCTGACGATGCCTACGGCGAGGATCGTCGTGGGCCCGAGCAGGGTCTGCACGCCGCGCAGGGCGCCGACGAGGTCGATCGCCCCCAGCGTGCCGAGCAGGAGCGTGGACGCCTGCTGGGCGCCCTGCACGGTCAGGTACTCGGCGCTCATGTAGCCGTTGATGTCGCGGTGCTCCGCGAGCCAGGCGCGCAGCTGCCCGGTCGCCGGGGTGAACCCGGCCTGGTAGATGCCGAGCACCGCCGCGACCGCGGCCGCGCCGCCCCAGGCGAGCAGCATCGCCCACGAGGTCGTCACGTCGCGGACGATCAGCGCGAAGATCGCCGCGAACTGGACGACGGCCCACACGCCGTCGTTGATCGCGGCGGCAGCCGGTCTGCCCTCGGCGAAGAACACCTGCCGCCAGGCGTCCTGCAACAGCAGCGCCGGGAACACCAGCCCCATCGCCACGAGCGACTTCCCGACCGCCCCACCCACGCCGAGCCCGACGACCAGAGTCACCACGCCGGACAGCAGCCCGATCACGAAGGCGGTGCCGGTCCCCGCCGCGCCCGCCGCGCGGAAGACCCGCGGGGAGGCATCCGCGAACTTGATGCCCAGCGGCGAGGTGCCCGCCGCCTTCGAGAAGCCGATCATCAGCGAGAAGATCGCGAAGGCGATGCCGAAGGCACCGAACTCCGACGTGCTGCTGACGCTGTTGGCGATCACGAACGACATCACGGCGTTCGTGCCGCTGGAGAGCACCTGGTCGACCAGCGTCCAGATGGCCCGCGACCGGGACGAGCCGTGGGTGGTCCGCTCGACGCGGTGCCGCCCGCCGGCGCCGATCTCCTCGCTGAGGTCGGCCAGGCCGTAGTCGGCCGGCTCGGTGGCCGACGCGCCGTCCGCGGGGGCGCCGCCGCCGTGCCCGCGCGCACCACCGGCCAGGCGGTCGCCACGGCCGGGCGCCGCCGTCTCCGGTCGGATGAGGCTGCCGAGGAAGAACTCGCCGGTCATCGTCCCGGACATCGGGATCAGGCCCTCGGCCGTCGGCGCGTGCGGCACCCGGAAGCTCTCCGCGCCGGGCACCCGCCGGCTGCGCAGACCTCGGATGATCTGGGTGCGCTCGTGGTCGAACGGCTCCACCCGGCGCGATGGCTCACCGCCCGGCCGCCCGTCGCGGGCGGGACCGGCGAGGCGCGCGTCCGCCTCCCGAGCGCGGCCCACGCCCCGGGAACCACCACCGTCGAGACCGCCCACGGCGCCACCGCCGTCACGGCCGGCGGGGCGCGGGACGTCGTCGTGGCCCGCGCCACCGCGCGCGTCCGGTCGCAGTGTGTCGTCGCGGCGGGGATCACCCCGGCGGATGGTGGCCGTGCTGTCCCAGCCCGCCTGTTCCCAGGCCCGCGCCGGCCCGTGTTCGCGGCGCGGATCACGGACCTGGCCGTACCCGAACTGGCTGCCGTGGCCGTACCCGTGCCCCTGGCGATGGGCGCCGTCGGCGTCCGCCTCCCGGTCACGCGCCCATCCCGTGTCGCGGGCGAAATGCTCCGGCGGGTCGGCCTGCCGGCCGTACTCGGGGTCCTCGCCGCGGTT
Organism: Frankia sp. RB5; assembly: GCF_059816245.1. Lineage (NCBI taxonomy): Bacteria > Bacillati > Actinomycetota > Actinomycetes > Frankiales > Frankiaceae > Frankia > Frankia sp. RB5. Next base: position 30,394 of record NZ_JCBATA010000075.1, on the reverse strand, counting down.
GCGACGGCGCTGATCCCGTCGGGCGGCCGCGTGCAACGCCGGGTCCAGCGCGGGAGCGGGATCCGGGGATGCCGCGGACCGCGGCCCCGTTCCCGGCCCCGTTCCCGGCGTCGGGCGGTCGTCGCGCGCGGGGGGCCGCGGCGGTCCGGGTTCCTGGCTGTCGCCGCCCGTGGCGGCGGGGCGCGGTGGCGGGTCGGCGGGGCCGGTTTCGGCCGCCATGGGCATGCCGAGACGGCGGCGCAGCTCGGCGAGCTCGGCCGTGGTGGCGATGCCCGCCGCTCCCGGCCGGGTGGATCGCGTCGCGCCGGGCTGCGAAGGTGGCGCCGCCGCCTGGGCCTGGGCCTGGGGCGCTGGCTGGGCGCGCGCGTCCGGGGCGGCGGGCACGCTCGCCTCCGGCCGGGTCCGCGACCTGGCCTGGGAGCGCGGCTCGGCTGGCGGGGTGGGCGCGGTCGACGGGGAACGGTGGGGAGCGTCGCGCCGCGGGTTGGTCTGGGCGGGGGCCTGATCGGCCTCGGTCACCGGTGGCTGCCCTGGGGGGCGCCGACGCGGCGGCCGGTCGCGAGGGTCGTCATCGGACGGGAATCCGTGGGCGGACTCATCCATCCACCGCCGACCGTCCTCTCCATGCCGTCTCCGTCATTGGTCCTCGGCCGACCCGTCCGCCGGGAATGGCCGGCCCTCACCGGGCGTGCCCGGGCTGCGTCCGATCCGCCGACGCTGACGTGGCGGCAGACATGTCGATGGTAGCCCGATGCGGGTGACGCGTCTGGGCCGGCCGTGGCGGGTGTGCTTCATCCAACCGCCCACGGTGGCCGACGGTTGCCCAGGCCGGGCCGGTGGCGCCGAGGGCGCGCCGCACCCCGTTCCCCCTTAGAGATGTGCGCCACCCCGTGCCGGGATGACGGGCTGATCGTAACAACCACGGCGTTCGCGCCGGTGGCCGGGCATACGCGCTCCCGCGGCGCGCGCGGGGCTGATCAGGGGTGGCGGCGGCGGAGCGTGACCGCGGCGAGGCTGAGAGCGGCAAGTGTGCAGCCGATCACAATCACGAGGTCCCGGACCAGCAGGCGGTCGATGGCGTCCGACTCCGTCAGCCGGCCCATCGCGTCCACCACGTAGGTCATCGGCATGACAACGCTCAGCCGGTCGAGCGCGGGCAGCATGTCCTGGCGGGGGACGAGGGTGCCGCAGAGCATGAACTGGGGGATGAGCGCGGCCGGGATGAGCTGGACCGCCTCGAACTCGGTCCGGGCGAAGGCGCTCATCCACAGGCCGAGCGCCGTGCCGAGGAACGAACTCAGGATCGCCGCGACGAAGAGCATCGACGCGGAGCCCCGCACGGTGAGCCCGAGCGCGGCGACGGTCAGCGCCGTGGCCAGCGCGGCCTGCGCCGCCGCGACGACCGCGAACGCCAGCCCATAGCCGACGAGCAGGTCCCCACGGCCGACCGGAGTGGTGAGCAGCCGCTCGAGCGTCCCGGAGGTGCGCTCGCGCAGCATGGCGACGGACGTCACGAAGAACATCGTCATCAGCGGGAAGACACCGAGCAGCGCCGCCCCCGCACGGTCGAAGGTGTCCGGCGAGCGGTGGAAGAGCAGGCGCAGCGTCAGCAGCAGCACCGGCGGAAGAACCAGGACCAGGGCGATGGTCCGCCGGTCGCGGCCGAGCTGGCGCAGCACCCGGCCGGCCGTGGCCCGCGTGCGCAGTGTGCTGACCGGCCGCCGGGGCGGGCAGGGCGCGACCCCTGGGGGATGGCCCGCGCCGCGTCGCGCCGCCCGGCCCGCGTCGCGCCCCCGCCCGCGACGACCGCCAGCCCCGATCCCGCCACGGCGGCCGTCGTCGTCCGCCACGTCGTCCGCCACGTCGTCGGCCACGTCGTCGGTGCCGGCCAGGTCGTCGGTGCCGGCGACGTCGTCAATGCCGTCGTCGTCGGCCGTGACGGGGTGGGATTGGCCCGGCGGACCGTCCTCGGCTGCCTGCGGGCGCCCTGCGGGGTGCGGGTGACCCGTGGTGTGGGGGCGAGCCGTGGTGCGGGGGCGAGTCGTGGCATCGTCGAGAGAGACGACGGGTGACGGGCGGCGGGGGTTCTCGACGAGGCGGAGGAATCCTTCCTCCAGGTCGCCGCAGTCGGTCGTGGCGAGCAGCTGGGCCGGGCTCCCCTCGGCGAGCAGCCGTCCCTCGTAGAGCAGCAGCAGCCGGTCGCAGCGGTTGGCCTCGTCCATTACGTGCGAGCTGACCAGGATGGTCATGCCACCACGGGCCAGCGTCCGGAAGTCCGCCCACAGGCTCCGGCGTAGCAGCGGGTCGGCCCCGACGGTCGGCTCGTCGAGGACGAGCACGTCGGTCCCGCTGATCATCGCCGCGGCGAGGGACACCCGGGACCGCTGGCCGCCGGAGAGACGCTCCACCAGCATCGAGGCCTGCTCGGTCAGCCCGACGCTGGCGATCAGCGCGTCCAGGTAGCCGGGCGCCCAGGTCGGGTCGCCGGGATCGCCGGCCCGGACGACCTCGATGAAGTAGTGCAGGTTCTCGCGGACGGTCAGATCCCCGTATACCGAGGCGGCCTGGGTCGCGTAGCCGACCCGCCGGCGCAGGCAGCTGTCGCCCGCCGCGTAGCCGAGGACCCGCAGCTGCCCGTCGACCCCGCTCTGCACGCCCACGATCGACCGCAGCAGCGTGGTCTTGCCGCAGCCACTGGGCCCGATCACTCCGGTGACGCTGCCGCGGCGCACCTGGAACGAGATCCCGTGGATGACCTCGTGGCCGCCCTGCCCGCGCCGATGCGCACCGCGCCGCACCCGCAGGTCGGCGGCGACGACGGCGGGCAGGTCCCCGGGCGCGTCCGGCGGCGCGGACGGCCCGTCCAGATCCAGCCCGACGAGGCCGCCGGGCAGGGGACGGGATCCATGCTGCACCCGCCGCATCCTTCCAACACCGGCGCCGCGCACGCGAGACGTCCACCCGGCGAGTCCCGCCGCGGACGATGCCCGGTGCTGTCGGTGGTGGCCCGTAGGCTGCGCCGCGACGAGTGTCCATCCTGGTACAGGAGGGGAGGGGTCGGTCGTGAGCAGCGGGACGGTGCCCGAGTTCGCCGGGTTCCCCGCCGAGGCGCTGATCTTCTACGAGGGGCTGGAGGCGGACAACAGCAAGGCGTACTGGACGGATCATCGCGATCTCTACGACAAGGCGGTGCGCGGGCCGATGCTCGCCCTGCTGACCGCGCTCGAGCCGGAGTTCGGCGAGTCGCACCTGTTCCGGCCGCATCGCGACGTCCGGTTCTCCAAGGACAAGTCGCCGTACAAGACGGCGATCGGCGCCTACATCACCGGCGGCGGCTACGTCCAGGTGTCGGCGAACGGCCTGATGGTGGCCTGCGGCTACTGGCAGACGGCGTCCGACCAGGTGGAGCGGCTACGGGCGGCGATCGCCGACGACGTCACCGGCCCGAAGCTGGAAGCGGTCGTCGATCGCCTGCGGGAGGAGGGCTACGAGATCTCCGGCAACCGGCTGAAGACCCGCCCGCGCGGCTACGACGCGGACCATCCCCGCATCGAGCTGCTCCGGCACCGGACGATCACCGTCCACCGTGAGTACGGCGAGCCGCCGTGGCTCGCGACTCCCGAATGCGCCGGTCAGGTGGCCGCCGCCTGGCGCGAGATGCGCCTGCTGCGCGACTGGCTCGACCGCCACGTCGGCCCCACCCGTCTGCCCGACACCCGCCGCCGCTGACCCCGCCCGGCCCGGCCCTCGACGGGGGTCGGGCTGGGCGGGGCTGTCGTGTGGTGTGCCCGGAGTCGGTTACTCCCGCGGGGGCTCGGAGGCGAGCAGGTCCTGGAGTTCGCGCAGGGCGCGGGTGAGCTCGTCGGCGAAGGCGTGCATGCCGTCGGCGACCGGGCGGGGGGTGCTCAGGTAGAGGTTGAACCGGTCTGGCAGCAGCACGTACGCCACGCCGACGCACTGGGCGCTCGTCGAGCCGAAGCCGAAGAACTCGACGTTGACCGACGGCGCCGAGCTGGTGCTCAGGAAGTCGTCACGGGTCTTCAGCCAGCCCGGCGTCGAGTACAGCGCGAGGGACTCCTCGGCGACGCCGAGCTCGGCGCCGCGGCGGCGGGCGATGAACTGCAGCTCCCACAGGTGCTGCTCGGGAGCCCGCCCGCCCTGGCAGTCGCGGGCCCGGGTCACGTGGGCGTCCGCGGCGGCGCGGAACGCGGCCCGCCGCGCCGCCGCGTCCACGGCCGGGTCCTGCATGGCTTCGACGAAGGCGACGACCTGCGGGGTGACCACGCGCATCGCCTCGGTGCGCCCGCGCCGCCAGCCGCGGGTGGCGATCGACTCGTAGGTGGCGCCGATGTGCCCCTTGGACCGCACATGGGCCAGCTGGTAGGCGAGCTGGACGAACGCGTCGGGGGACATCCGCAGCCGCTTGGCCTGGTTCTGGCCGAAGTCGTCGAAGGTCAGCACGGTCGACGCGGTGCCGGCGGCGAAGGCGGCGAAAGCCTCCCCTGCGGCGGCGACGTCGGCCCGCAGCTCGTCGTCGAGGACGAACTCGACCGGGTCGACGGCGGGCAGGCCCTGTGGACGGGCGCCGGAGGCGGCGGAGTGTTCCCGCGGTGAGGTGGCGAGCAGGTCGTCGACGAAGCTGAGGATCGTCGTGCCGTCCAGGCCGCAGTGCTCCACGTTGATACCCGCGCGGCCGTCCGGAAAGACGATCAGCGACACCGACTTGTCGAACCAGCGGTTGGCGGCATCGCCGTGCAGAAGCTGGTCGCAGGCGGCGAGGTTGCCATCCGGGTTGACGTCCTCCAGCCCGACGCAGAACAGCGCGGTCTCGACGGTGTCCAGCGCGGCGGCGTTCGCCGGGTCGAGGGCCAGCAGACGGGCGCGGTTGCCCGCCCACTCGGCGCGCGCCCCGGTGGTGAGCTGGCCGACCGCCGTGTCCGCCGGGGCCCGCGTCGGGGTGGCCTTGAGGACGGCGTCGAGGCCCGCGGTGAGGTCGTCGAGGGTGTACGGGGCTCCGTCGGGGCCGACGACGTCCATCCGGACCAGGTTGCCCCGGTGCAGGACGACGATGTGGCGGGCCTGCGACGGGCCGGGCCAGTCGGCGCTGTAGGGGGTGCGGACGGTGTCCTGCGGCACGCCCGGGATGCGGGTGGTGGAGAACAGGAACGTGTTCTGCGCCATCGACAGCGGAGTACCGCGCTGCGTGACCGGCTCGACCCGCTCGTCGTCCAGGCGCAGCTTGTAGTCGACGGCGGCGGCGATGAGGCCCGCGGCCCGCTCGACCTGCGGTCGGTCGGTGGACAGCTCGGCGTCGGCGAACAGGAAGACGTAGTTGGCGTTGAGGGCGATGCGGTCACGCCGGCCGAGGTAGCGGGAGTCCCAGAAGTCGTCCAGCCAGCTGTGCACGCCCTCGCGGGCGTCGTAGCGCTCCAGCTCGGCGTGCAGGATCGGGCCGGGGCCGCCCGGGGCCTGGAAGGCGGCCACCGCCGCCGCGGTTCGCTCGCGCTCGGCCGGGGTCAGCAGCGGCGCGGACCAGACGAGGAATCGCTCGCAGCTCTCGGCAAGCGCGGGCAGCGGCACCCGGGGGAGCTGGTCGTCGTGGGCGAAGGTCCCGCAGGAGCTTCGGGCGGACGTCGTCGCGTTCAATCTGTGCCTCGGCTTGTCAGGTGGGGCTCGGTCGTCTCATCGTCGCCCGGTGGGCGGCGGCGTGCGAGGTCCATGGGACTTTCGGATCGAATCGTGCGGCGCGGGCGTCAGCCGGGCCGCCCGATCAGGGAGTCGGCCGGGTGGCCCGCGCGGGCGGTGCGCCGGGCGGGGGCGCGCCGCGGCCGGGAGACGTGCAGCCGCGCGTACAGCCACCCGTCGCTCTCCAGACCGCGCGGGTCGACGCCGACGGCGGCGAGCGTGTCGAGGACCTGCTGCTGCTCCTGGGCCGAGGCGAAGCGGCGCTGCGGGAACACCCCCTCGACGTGCACGGTGTCGTAGCCGAGCGCGTCGAGGACCTCGGTGAACGGGTCGAAGGAGAACATCCGCAGGACGAAGTGGGCCATCCACGGGCGGTCGGAGCGCTCGGAGGCACTGGCGATCCGGTCGATGGTGCGTTCGGTGACGTAGCCGATGCAGCCGGTGGACACGACGAAGTCGGCGCCGGCGAGCACGGTGCGTTCGGCCTCGGTGGGGTCGCGTTCCTCCAGGTCGGCGCAGACGGCGTCGTCGAGGAAGCCGGCCGCCCGGGCGTAGGACACCGCCGGCCGCGAGCTGTCGAGGCCGACGAACCGGGGCGTGGCCCGCGACTGGCGGGCCTGGACGAGCTCTCGGTCGTGCGCCAGCAGGACGGCGCGGTCCGGGGCCTCGCCGTCCCGCTCGCCGTACCGGTCGTACATGTCGTCCATCGTCAGGCCGCAGCGCAGCAGCGCCGCGTTCACCCCGTAGGAGCAGCCGACGTCCAGCACGGTCGGCGGGCGGCGCAGCCGGGCCCGACGCTCCTCGATCAGCTGGCTGAAGAACGGTCTGGCGAGCTGGGGAATGACGTAGTCGAGACGTCGCAGCGTGCTGAAGTACGCGTGCGGATCGGGCTGGGTGTAAATGTGGTCGAGCGACACCTTGCCGGTCTCGTCGAAGCGCATCGCGCCCTCGCGGTGCGCCCCGTCACGGGCCGCGCCGCCGGGTGCGGCGGGGACGGGCGCGGAGACCTCCCGTTGTTTGTGCACGCCGTTGGACTGCCCCTGCGCCCGCACCATGCGCCGGTTCGCGGCCGGCGGGACGGCGTGCGCGGCCGGGGTGGCGGGAATAGCGCCCATGCCGGCAATGGCGGCGGAGACTTCGGTCTCGGCGGCGGCGGCGTCGGCGGTGGAGTTGACGGTGGCGTCGGTGGGGTTGACGTCGTCGGAATGCACGCGGACGCTCTCCTCCTCGAGGCGTGGGCGGGTTGTGCTCAGTCGAGCAGGGCGTCGACCCGGACGGCGCTGGCCTCGACGCCGCGGTGTTCGGGCAGGACCCGGCCGAACAACTGCCGGGTGCGTTCGAGGCTGCCGATGACGCCCGCGCGCTCGGTGTAGGCGAAGATGGCCGAATGCCGGGCGGCGGCGCCGCGCACCGGAGTGACCCGGTGCATCGAGTAGCGCCCCAGGAAGAGCTGAAGGTCTCCGGGGCGCAGGGTGAGCCGGCGGACGAGGCGGTCGCCCTCGCCGGCCAGCACGGCGCGCACGTCCGCGAAGTTCTCCGCCTGCGCCGTGCGGATGTTCGGGCAGTACTCGAACGCGCCGCCGTGCTCCGGGGCCTGGGTCACCATGCTGACGGCGAACTCGTTGGTGTCGAAGTGCCAGGGATGCTCGAGGCCGGGAGAGATCACGTTCAGGCACAGGCCGGCCAGCGGGTCGGCGAGCTCGTGCACCCGGGGCAGGCCGAAACAGGCCGCGACGAATCGCTGGAACGCCTCGCTGCGGTAGAGCCGGTGGATGGCGAAGCCGCCGGGAATCTGGTCGCGCGCGACGAAGGCGTTGCCGCGCCGCATGATGTGGCGGCCGGGGTGGTCGGCGGGCAGCGCGGAGTCGATCGGAATGTTGTAGGCGTTGACGTCCTCGACGCGGTCATAGGCCAGCGAGGCGACGGACGCACATTCGGTGGTCAGCGAGGAGAAAGCGCCTGGATGGATGAAGCCGGGCAGCACACAGCAGCCGTCTGTGCGCAGATCATGTCGGGCCCGCGAGACGATGTTTCGCCAGAGCGGACGTGCCGGTTCGGTGATGGGATAACACGCCGTGTCGACAAGCTCGCCGACTGGTTGCGCTCTCGTCGCACTCATGAATCACCTCTTCACCATCTGTGTTCAGCGGTTCCGGCGCCGTCGGTTATTGGTGATCGGCGTTGGAATTACCCCATGCTCACTCGGGAGTCATGGAGGTGAAAGGCGCTGTGAGATCTGACACGGCGAGGTGACGGGTTGTGCGAATCGGTCGCGATATCGGTAGGGGACTGCTATGTCGACTGCTGGCAATTCCCGGCGCGCACCCCGAAAAGTGGCTCTGACCTGCGCTTTCTCGCGCACCGCGGGCCGTGGAGAGCGCGCGTCGCCCGGGGAGCGAACCCCGGCCCGGAGGTACCCGAACGGGCCACCCCCTCCGAGGTATGGCGGGGGTGGCGGGTGGTGGCTACGTCAGAGGATGTCAAGTCGGAGGATGTCAAGTCAGAGGGTGGCGAGGTACTCGGCGGCGCCGGCAGGGTCGAGGAACCACTGCCGGAAGTCCGTCGGGTCGTCGAAGCCGTTGACGAACCGCCGGGCCACCGTCTCGTGCGCGCTGGCCGCGCCGAGGATCTGCACGACGTGCTCCGGAGGTGGCCCGAGCAGCGCGTTCGTCCAGGTGGTGACGTGCTGGGCGTAGTCCCAGTAGCGATCGAAGGCACCCTGCATCCACTCGCGGTCGAACGGCCGGTCGCCGTGCTCGAGGATGCTGGCGAGGTAGGAGGTCGCGCACTTGGCGGCGCTGTTCGACCCCTGCCCGGTGATCGGGTCGTTGGCGACGACCACGTCCGCCATGCCCAGCACCGCCCGGCCTGAGGGCAGCTCGCCGACCGGGCGGCGCACCACCGGCGTGTAGCCGCCGGCGAGGGTCGCGTTCGCGTCGGTGAGCTCGACGTCGCCGCACCGCTCGTACTCCCACGGCACGTGGGTCCGGACGAGGTCCAGCAGCCGACCCAGGTGGGCTGCGGGCGCGGGATGATCGTCCCAGCAGTCCAGCGGGCCGCCCGGAACACCCTCGAAGAACAGGATGTCGCAGTTCCCGCTCAGGGTGTACGCCGGGATGACGAACAGCTCGCCGACGCCCGGCACGATGTTGAACCGGACGCCGGGAGAGTCGGGGTGCTCCGGCCGGGGCGCGAGGCCGTGCACATAGGCCAGCGACAGGGCCCGCTGCGGCGCGCTGAACGGCGAGCGCGAGGCGTCCCGGTCGAACAGCCCGACCAGTTCCCCCTTGCCCGCCGCCACGATGACGAGGTCGTACAGCTCCGCGAGGGAGTTCAGGTCGGACGTCGTCACCCCCGAGATGATCAGCTTGCCGCCGCGCTCCTCGAACAGCTCCGACCAGCCGGCCATCTTGACCCGCTGGTCGACGGACTGCGCGGGACGGTCGAGCCGGCCGAACCAGTCCAGCGCCCGGGCGCCGTCCGGCCCGGCGATGGACACCCCCAGCCCCTGGATGCCGACCGTCTCGGCCTCCCACAGGTTCAGTCCGTGGTCCCGCTCGGTCTGCAGTGCCGTGTGGAACATCGCCTGCGTGGACATCACCCGGCCGGAGCGGATCTCCTCCGGCGTGCGCGCCGACATCACCGTGACGTCGTAGTCATGCTCGCGCAGCGTGAGCGCGAGCTGCAGGCCTGACTGGCCGGCGCCGACGATCAGGATCTTGCGCATGGAAGGCGACTCCTCAGGCCAGGGAGATGGCGTACCGGACGAGCGTGCGCAGGGTCTCGGCGGTCGAGGCCGAATCCCGCGCGTCACAGGTGATCAGCGGGATGTCGGGGCGCAGCTGGAGGGCGTCCCGGACGTCGCCGAGGTCATGCCACAGCCGCCCGTCGAACAGGTTGACGGCGACGATGAACGGCACCGGCGAGTCGTGCTCGAAGTAGTTCACCGCCGCGAAGGACTGGTCGAGACGCCGGGTGTCGGCCAGCACGATCGCGCCGAGCGCACCGCGGGACAGGTCGTCCCACAGGAACCAGAACCGCGACTGGCCCGGCGTGCCGAACAGGTAGAGCACGAGCCCGGCGTCGAGCGAGATCCGGCCGAAGTCCATCGCCACCGTCGTCGTGGTCTTGCGCCCACCGGATGGCAGCTCGTCGACGCCCTCGCTGGCCTCCGTCATCCACGCCTCGGTGTTGATCGGCGGCACCTCCGACACCGATCCGACCAGGGTGGTCTTGCCGACCCCGAATCCACCGGCGATCACGATCTTGGCGGAGATCGCCGGCCCGCCGCCGGATGCGTGCGGCCCGCCGGCGGCGTCGCCGTTCAGACCGGCAGCTCCCGCAGCCCGTGCAGGATCCGCTCCAGCACGCCGCGGTCATGGGGATAGGCGTTCGCGGTGGGGTGGATGAACACGGCGCCCTGGGAGGCGAGGTCGCTGATGAGGACGCGCACGACGCCGAGCGGGATCGACAGCATCGCCGAGAGCTCCGCGATCGACAGCTGGCCGCGGGCCCGCTCGTAGAGCGCCTTCGACTCCGGCATCAGCGAGGCACTGAGCGCCGGGTCGTAGCGCGGCACCGAGATCATCGTCTCCACGAGCAGGTGGTGGCGGGCACGGGTGCGCCCGCCGGTGAGCGCGTAGGGGCGCACCCGCCGGCTGCGTCGCCGCGGCGCGCGGGCCGTCGCTCCCGGCACACTGCTGTCCTGAGCCATCGTGCGTTCGCCCCCCGTCGCTCGTGGTACTCGGCTCACAGCTGCCGGCCAGCGAGGACCTGGCGCAGATCGACCCGGACCTGCGGGGTCAGCGCGTGGCCGGCGTGCAGCACGAACTGGGTCATCTCGTAGCCGACGACCTTCATGTCGCAGTCGGCGTCGGTGAGCACCGCCAGGCCCGCCCCGGCATCGATGCCCATGAACAGCAGGTAGCCGACGGAGAGCCGGACGATGATCTGTTCGCAGGTGCCCCGGCCGAACAGCGCCGCGCTGTTGCGGGCCAGGCTCAGCATGCCGCTCGAGATGGCCGCGAGCTGCTCGCGCTCGACGAGGCCGACCGAGTCCGACGCGGCCAGCGACAGCCCGTCAGCTGACATGATCATGGCGTGCGCGACGCCGTGCACCCGGCCGACGAAGTCGTTGACGAGCCAGGTGAAGTCGTCGCGTCCCTGTTCGCTGGTGGTGTCCGTCACGGCTGTCCTCAGGCCCCTCGTTGCTCGTCGTGTGCGGCCTGCTCCCCCTGGCTGAAGGCGTCGAAATCGGCGAGCAGGCGCTCATGGTCGGCCGTGCGGTCGGTGGATGGCTGGTCGGTGGGTGGCGGCGGCTCGGCGGCGGGTGGGTCGGTGGGTCGCTGGTCGGTCGGCGCGCGATCGGCGGGTGCGCGATCGGCGGGCGCACGGCTGGTGGGTGGGAGCAGGACGCGCGGGCCAGTGGCGTCCTTCAGGCTGCGTGACACCCGACGCGGCAGACCGCTGGAGGTGGTGCCATCGCTCGGCGGCGGCGCGTCCGCCGGGCTCGGCACCGGACGCAGCGTCGGCGCGGCGGAGGCGAGCCGCGCCGGCCCACCGGCCCCCGCGACCCGTGACCGCGCGGACGGGCGGCTCGCCCGCCTGCTTGGCAGCCCCGCGATCGTCGGGGCCGCGGGCGGGCCCTGCGGGTCGACGGCGGCGACGACCGGTGCGGTGACCGTCCGCGTGCCCGACCAGCTCGTCTCCGGCAGCTCACACAGCAGCGCGGCTGGCAGCAGCACCGAGGCGGTCGTGCCGTGCGGATGGCGCCGGGTGAGCCACGTGCGCATGTCGTGGCGGTCGGCGATCCGGCCGACGACGGCCAGGCCCATGTGCCGCACGGCGTCGTCGTCGAGGATCGGCGCGGCCCGCAGCCGGTCGTTGAACAGGTGCAGGCGCTCGGGCGGCAGGCCGATGCCCTCGTCCTCGACCCGCAGCAGCGCGCTGCCCTGTTCGGTCAGGTGCACGCCGACCCGCACCGGCGTGGTCGGTGGGGAGGACTTCGTGGCGTTGTCGAGCAGCTCCGCGAGCAGGCGGCTGACGTCCTCCGCGGCGAACCCGACGACGCCGAGGGGGACCACCCGGCCGATGGTGACACGCGAGTAGTGGTCGATCGACGACATCGCCGCGCGGATCACGTCGACGAGCGGGGTGGTCTCCGCGGCGGTGTCGCTCGCGTCCCGCCCGGCGAGTACTCGCAGGTTCTCGGCGTTGCGGCGCAGCCGCGCGGCCAGATGGTCGAGCTGGTACAGCTCGGCGAGCCGTTCGGCGTCCTGCTCGCGGGCTTCCAGCTCCTCGAGCAGCGACAGCAGCGAGTCGACGAGGTTCAGGTCGCGCAGGGCGACGTCGGAGCAGATCGCCGACAGCGCCTCGGCGCTCACCGCGGGCGTCGTAGCGGTTCCCGCCGCCTCGGCACCGGTCGGGGTCGGCGCAGCGGTCAATGCCGGCGCGGGCGGCTGGACCGGGGCCGCGGCCCGGGGAAGAGCGCCCTCGGTCGTGGGATCCGTCCGCGTCGGCGATGCCGGCGAGACGGCGCGCCGCGGCGGGTTGAAGGGCCGGGACGCGGGCGTGGAATGGGCGGGTGCCGCCGAACGCGGCGAAACCGACGGGCGTGGTGAGTTTCTTGGGTGAGAATTGGGTGGCGCGGACGAGGAAGGCGACAGCAACTGTGCGGCGGCCTCCCGGGAGTTGCCGAGTAGCGTGCGTGACCGCTGGAACAGTTCTCGGGCTCGCGTCGTCATCCCGTCCTTACTGCTCTCTCTCGGGCGGGGCCCTCCCGCTTTCGGCTACCTCCGTCGCGTTGTCATGCAACCAGACTGCTAGTGGGCTCGTCCAACCGACTTGCCCATTACTGACCCGATGTGTCCGAGCTGTTTCGATCAACGGGAAAACGACGATGGTCCCGGTGCGGAGCGAGACGAGTGGTCGATGCCGCGGCGGGCCCCGCCCGATGTGCCGGTGTGGTCGGGGACTAACCTCGGCTCTTCCACGAATCTCGCGGGGAGCAGGGGAAGCCGATGACGAAGTGGCGAGCACCCGCCGTGGCCGTCATGCTGGCCGCCGTCCTGACGGCCTGCGGCGGCTCGGGCGGGTCGGCCGGCCCGGCGTCCACCTCCGCGGCGCCGGCGGCGGCCGCGGCGACCCGGACCGGCGCGTTCGACCTGGTGCACGACTCCGAGGCGGCGGGCGCGTTCGCCACCACCTTCCGGACCCGGTTCCCGGCGCTCGCCGGCGGCCAGACCGACACGGTCCTGCGTGACGACGGCGCCCACATCTGCGTCGACGATCTGCCGGCGGGCGGCGACCAGCTCGCCCTCACCCGCATCCCCGGCCGGTTCGCGCATCACGGCGTCACCCCCGACCCGGCGACGGCCGCGGCGATCCTCGCTCTCGCCCGCTCCACGGTCTGCGCCGCGCCCACGGGCTAGCGGCTGGCCTGGGTCAGGTGCAGGGCGCCGAGGCGGAAGGCGTCGGCGAGGACGCGGATCCGTGCCGGCCGGCGTGCCGGATCCAGGTCCAGCGCGCGCAGCAGCACCTCGTCGAGGGTTTGCGGGACGGGGAACGGCAGCCGCAGGCCGCGTAGCGGCGCCGGGCCCCCGCACGTCGGCATGACGCCGGACAGCGTGTGGTACGCCATCGCCGCGAGCCGGAAGACGTCGGTACGCAGGCCGACGCGCGGGCCGTGCAGGCCGAACAGCTCCTGCTCCGGCGCGCGGTACTCGGCGGGGCCCTCGCCGGCACGGCGGGTCACCGTGGCGAGCCCCAGGTCACGCAGGATGGACGCGCCCGCCGCTCGCGAGCCCCAGACCGGCGGGAGCACCACCGCGTCGGGGGTCACCGCCCGATGGCTGTGCCCGGACTCGTGCAGCGCGGCGAGCGCGTCGCCGGCCCCGGCCGCGGCACGCAGCAGGGCGATGGTCGTCCCGCCCGGGCGGTGGCGCGCCAGTCCGGCGGGTGGGGCCGGCGGACGGGCCGATCGGCGGCGTTGCGGCGCCGGCGGGCCGAACACCTCCCGCCAGGTGCGCCCCGGGGGGCGGGCGGACAGCAGCACGCCCTCCGCCGGGGTGACGTGACCGGCGACGAGCGCCGGCAGGCCGGATCGGCCACCGATCTCGGCGAGCAGGCGCAGCTGCCCGTCCACGGCGGCGAGCTGGGCGTCCGCGCGGTCGCCTGGCCGCCGGACCAGCACCTGGCGGAACCACACCGGGCGCGGTGTCGTGCCGACCAGCGACGCCGCTCCCTCCCGCAGCAGCCAGGCGCCCTCCCCGCCGCGCCGCTCCACCGGATCGCCGTCGAGCACGCAGGAGCGTCCCGCCATCCGCACCGTCGCCCCGCCGCGCCAGGGCTCGCCCGCGCCACCCGGTGGGAAGGCCCGGGCTGCCGCGGCGGCGCCACCCTCGGCGTCAGCGCCGTCCGACGGCTGCGCCCAGCCGAACTGCGGCGCGCCGGGACGGCAGTAGTAGCCGGCGCGGACGAGCTTGGCGACGGGGCGGCCGAGGCGGGTTCGCAGGGCGGGGGCGTCCCACAGGTCGATGTCCGTTCCGGTGGCGACGCGCTGCTCGCGGCGCCACTGTTCCCACCACCGGGCCAGGCGCGGGTCGAGCAGGCCGGGCACGCACAGCACCCAGCGGCCGAGGGAACCGCCGTGCTCCCGGGCGTGGACGCGGGCCCGCAGGTAGGAGGCCCGGATCTGGGGCAGGTAGGCGTCGCCGACACGGGGCAGCAGGTACCTGGTCTGCCAGATGACGAGCCGCCCGTCGTACTGCCGGCAGACGGCGTCCCGCTGGGCGGGACCCGGACCGCCGCAGGGCGGGCGCGTGCCCGGCTCGCGCGCCTGCGGATAGAGCGCGTCCACGAGATGACCGATCATCTCGCCGAAGTCGACCCGGGCGGCCGCCTCGCTGCGCGTGTGCAGTTCGTGGACGCGGAAATCGGCGGCGAACGGGTGGGAACGCCAGTCCGGCATGCGGGATCGCTCCTCGCGGGGGGCGGAAGATCGACCCGAAAAAGCCTAGCGAAGCTCCGCGGGGTCCGGGCCGGCTTCGCCGAGGACGTCGAGGATGTGCTGGCCGTACTTCGCGAGTTTGTTCTCGCCGACGCCGCTGATGGCGGCGAGGTCGGCGAGGCTGGCGGGCCGGCGCGCGGCGATCTCGCGCAGCGTCGCGTCGTGGAAGATGACGTAGGCGGGGACGCCCTGCTCCTTCGCGGTGCCGCCGCGCCACGCCCGCAGCGCCTCGAAGACCGGTGCCGCGCTGGCCGGCAGCTCGACGGGTGCCGCCCGCCGGGACGACCGGCCACCGCCGGCTCCGTCGCCCCGCTCGGCGCGCACCGAGCTCCGCGCGGGCCGTTCGGGCTCGCGCCGCAGCGCCACCGCGCGGTCCCCGCGCAGCACGTCGGCGCTGCTCGGCGTCAGCGCCAGCGTGCCGTGCTCGCCCTGCACGGCCAGCAGGCCTTGGGCGAGCAGTTGGCGGACCACGCCGCGCCACTCCAGCTCGCGCAGGTCCGCGCCGACGCCGAAGACGGTGAGGCCGTCGTGCTGCTGCTGCTCGACGCGGGGGGTGCGCCGGCCGAGCAGGATGTCGATGATGTGGCCTGCGCCGAAGCGCTGGTGGCGCTCCCGGTCCAGCCGCAGCACCGCCGAGAGCAGCTTCTGCGCGGCGACCGTGCCGTCCCAGGACTCGGGCGGGGTCAGGCAGGTGTCGCAGTTGCCGCAGGGCGGGGCGCCGCGCTGGCCGAAGTAGGCGAGCAGCCCGACCCGGCGGCACTCGACGGTCTCGCACAGGGCGAGCATCGCGTCGAGGTGGGTGCCGAGCCGGCGGCGGTGCGCCGCGTCGCCGGGGGAGGAGTCGATGAGCCGGCGCTGCTGGACGACGTCCTGCAGGCCGTAGGCGAGCCACGCGGTGGAGGGCAGGCCGTCCCGCCCCGCTCGGCCGGTCTCCTGGTAGTAGCCCTCCACCGACTTGGGCAGGTCGAGGTGGGCCACGAAGCGCACGTCCGGCTTGTCGATGCCCATCCCGAAGGCGATCGTCGCGACCATGACGATGCCGTCCTCACGCAGGAAGCGGGCCTGGTTCTCGGCGCGGACCCGCGCGTCGAGCCCCGCGTGGTAGGGCAGCGCGGGGATGCCCTGGCCGACCAGGAACTCGGCGATCTTCTCGACGGACGCCCGGGACAGGCAGTAGACGATGCCCGCGTCGCCGGTGTGCTCGGTGCGCAGCAGGTCCAGCAGCTGCGCCTTCGGTTCCTTCTTCGCCACGATCCGGTACTGGATGTTCGGCCGGTCGAAGTCCGCGACGTGGTGGTGGGCGCCGGCGAGGCCCAGGCGCGCGGTGATCTCCCGGTGGGTCTCCGGCGTCGCCGTGGCGGTCAGCGCGACGCGCGGGACCGCCGGCCAGCGCTCGTGCAGCATGGACAGCAGCAGGTAGTCGGGCCGGAAGTCGTGCCCCCACTGGGCGACGCAGTGCGCCTCGTCGATCGCGAACAGCGAGATCTCGCCCCGGTCGAACAGCCGGACCGTCGCCTCGACACGCAGCCGCTCCGGAGCCAGGTAGAGCAGGTCGAGCTCACCGGCGAGGAACGCCCCCTCGGTCGCCCGCCGCTCGCCCGAGTCCTGCGTGGAGTTGAGGAAGCCGGCCCGCACGCCGAGGGCGCGCAGCGCGTCGACCTGGTCCTGCATCAGGGCGATCAGCGGGGAGATCACGACGCCCGTGCCTCGGCGGACCAGGGCCGGGATCTGGTAGCACAGGGACTTGCCGCTGCCGGTCGGCATGAGCACCAGCGCGTCACCGCCGCCGACGAGATGCTCGATGATCTCCCGCTGGCCCGCGCGGAACGCGTCGTACCCGAAGACCCGCTGCAGTACCTCCTGCGTGGAGCCGGCGGCGTCGGAGGGCTGCACCGCGGTGCCGGGCGACATGGTCACGTACGCCACCCTACGGGCACCCTCGGACGGTCCAGGGCACCCGGTTGGCGGCTGTGGACGGTCATCGTGGTCCCTTCGCGCCCGGCGCGGCGCTGTGGATAACCAGCGGGTGAAGGCCACGGAGGCCGTCCACCAGCACCCCGACGCTCGTCGGATGCCTGACGGCTGTGGGACGCGGCAGGCATGGTCGCTACGATCCAGATGATTTGTCACCGTGACGCCCGCCGCCGGTGGTCGCGCGTACTGGCGCCGCCCGGAGCCTGGGCGGCGTCCGGGGGGAGAAGATCGCACGATGTCCACCGACCCGGAGCCGGTGGCGGTCGCTGCCCTTCGCCTGAGCGATCCCGTCCAGGTGGGTCCGCATCGCCTGCTCGGCCGGCTCGGCGGCGGCGGGATGGGCGTCGTCTACCTCGGCGACGGCCCGCTCGGCCAGGTCGCCGTGAAGATCATCCGATCGGAGCTGGCGGACAACCCCAGTTTCCGGGTGCGGTTCCAGCGCGAGTTGCAGGCCTGCTTCCGGGTGCGCGGCCGGCACACGGCGACGCTGCTCGACTTCGACATCACCGCCGAGCCGCCGTGGCTCGCCACCCAGTTCCTCGCGGCCCCGACCCTGGAACAGCACGTCGCCCGGCAGGGCCCGCTCACCGAGGCGGACCAGCTGCGCCTGGCCGCCGGGCTCGCCGACGCGCTGGTCTCCATCCACGGCGTGGGTCTCATCCACCGTGACCTCAAGCCGTCGAACGTGATGTGGACGGCGGGCGGTCCGATCGTCATCGACTTCGGCGTGGCCGCGGTGCGCGACGCCGGTCAGCTCACCGTCACCGGCACGCTGATCGGGACGCCCGGCTGGCTGTCGCCCGAGCAGATCACCACCGGCGAGCTCGGCGCCGCCTCGGACCTGTTCGCCTGGGGCGGACTGATCGGCTACGCCGCCACCGGGAGGCCCCCCTACGGCGAGGGCCCGCCCGAGGCGATCACCTACCGGATCGTCCACGAGGACCCGCGCGTCGACTACACCCGCATCGCCGCGCCGCTACGTGACCTGGTCCGCCAGACGCTGTCCCGGGAGCCCCACCAGCGCCCGACCGCCGCCGTCCTGCGCGCCGCGCTGGTCGACGCCCTGGGGCCCGACCTCTTCCCCCCCGCCGGACCCGCGGACGCCTCGTCCTCGCTCCCGCCAGGCCCGGGCACCGGCTCACCGCTGCCCGTCTCCCCGCCCGCGCCCGGCTCGTCGGGGATGCCCGTCTCCCCGCCCGCGCCGGGCTCGCCGGCGGCGCCCGGGTCCGGGCCCGGCTCGGGAACGGGCGGCCGTTCGCTCGCCGCGGCCATGCCGCCCGCGACGATCCCGGAGACGGTCCACACCCCGTCGCCGATCGACAGCCCCCCGCCGTCGATCCCGTCGCCCGCCGTGGGCGCCGGCGGTCACGGTACGACGCCCGGCGCCGTCGGGGTCACCGGGACGCCGGGAACACCGCCGTGGAACATCTCCGGGATCGGGACCGTCGGCTCGGCGGCCTCTCCGTCCGGTGGCGACGCGGGCACGGCGGACGGCCCCGGAGCCGCCGGCGGGGCCGGGCGGCGATCGGGTCGCCGGCGGGGGAGGAGGCTGCTCGCGATCGGCGTCGCGGTGGTCGTGCTCGCCGCCGCCGGCATCACCGTGGTGCTGCTCACCCGCGGCGGCGGTGACGAGGACGGCGGCGGCTCGTCCACCTTCACCTACACGGCGACCGGACCGTGGCGGCTGCAGATCTCCGACAAGCAGGACGGCGACGACAAGGGCTGCGTCGTCAGCCCGGTTCCCGGGGAGAACCCGCCGGGCTTCACCGCGACGTCCGACACCGTCTACGAGGAGAACGCCACCTACCAGATCCACCAGACGGGGGACTTCGCGCTCGACGTGACCCCACCGGATCCCGGCTGCCAGCTCGCGGCGATCCCCGGCGCGGGCGAGGCCACGCTGCCGTTCACCATCGCGCACAACGGCGACAGCACGGCGTTCACCGCGCCCGCCGCCGTCGAGGTCGAGGTCCGGGACTTCAACGGCAACGAGACCTGCGACTTCGTCCTGCGCGACGTCGCCTCCGGCGAGGATGTCGACATCGCCACCGCCACCAAGGACGCCCCGACCGTCCGCCTCGACCCGGGCGGCCGCCGCGAGGTCTACCTGGCCGCCAACTACTGCGTCGTGCGCATCAGCGCCGGATCCTGACGTCTCGTTCGGCGGCCACGACCTCCCCGAGGATCCGCCCGGCCGCCCGGCCGCCCGGGCTCGCGGGCTCAGCAGATGCGGGGGAGGTGCTCGCCGAGGGGGCGGTCGACGACACGGGTGGAGCCGAAGGCGGTGCGGGCGGCGACGAGGCCGGGATGCCCGGCGGTGACGGTGCCGATCACGGTGGCGCCGGTGCCCGCGGGGTGGGCGCGCATGGCGGCGAGGACGGTGTCGGTGTCGGCGTCGGCGACGAAGGCGACGAGGCGGCCCTCGTTCGCCACGTGCAGCGGGTCCAGGCCGAGGAAGCCGCAGGCGGCCTCGACGGCCGGGGGCACCGGCACGGCCGACTCGGTGAACTCCACACCGACGCCCGCCGCGGCGGCGATCTCGACCAGCGCGGTCGCGAGGCCCCCACGGGTGGGATCGCGTATCGCGTGCACCCCGGTGGTGCTCGCGGCGAGCATCGCGGCGACCAGGCCGTGCAGTGGCGCGGTGTCCGAACGGACGTCGTCCCCGCCGAACTCCAGACCCTCGCGCACGCTCAGCACGGCGATCCCGTGCTCGCCGATCGGTCCGGACAGGACGATCCGATCCCCGGGCCGAACACGGCCGGGTCGGACGTCCACCCCGGCCGGGACGAGGCCGATGCCGCTGGTGTTCACGTAGAGGCCGTCACAGCGGCCGCGTTCCACGACCTTCGTGTCGCCGGTGACGAGCCGCACCCCACAGCTGGCGGCGGCGGCGCCCATCGCCCGCGCGACCCGGTCGAGCACGGCGAGCTCCAGCCCCTCCTCGAGGATGAACCCGCAGGACAGCGCCACCGGCCGCGCGCCCCGGCAGGCCAGGTCGTTGACGGTGCCGTGGACGGCCAGCTCGCCGATCGACCCGCCGGGGAAGAACAGCGGCCGCACGACGTAGGAGTCGGTGGTGAACGCCAGCCGCGCCCCCCCGACCTCGACCACCGCCGCGTCCACCGACGCCGGGTCCGTGTCCGGCGCCGCCGATCCCCGGCCGGGCGGTGCCAAGGTCGTGTCCGGGCACGGCGGCACGGTGCCGGCGGCGGCGAACGCGGGCAGGAAGAGGTGCTCGACGAGCTCGGCGGACAGCGTGCCGCCGCCGCCGTGGCCCAGCACGATCCGGGGGTAGTCGCGCAGCGGCATCGGACAGCTCCACCCGGCCACGTCCACCCCGGTCACGTCGGCTCCGGTCACGTCGGCTCCGGTCACGTCGGCTCCGGTCACGTCGGCTCCGGTGAGGGCGGACCGCCTCACGTCGGCCCCGGTCAGATCGGCCACGGCGTCACAGTGCCGGGGTGAGGCGTCGGTACTGGTAGTAGGCGGCGCAGGCGCCCTCCGCGGAGACCATCGTCGCGCCGAGGGGGTGGCGCGGCGTGCAGCGGGTGCCGAACGCCGGGCAGTCCGGTGGCCGCAGCCGGCCCTGCAGCACCGCACCGCTGTGGCAGTGCGCCGACTCGGCGACGGTCAGGCCGGCGACGTCGAAGCGGGTCTGCGCGTCCAGGTCCGCCCAGTCGGGCGCGAGTCGCCAGCCGGACGACGGGATCACCCCGATGCCCCGCCAGGCGCGGTCGCAGACCGTGAACACCTCCCGCAGCATCGCCAGCGCCGCCGGGTTGCCCTCCGCGCGCACCGCCCGGGGGTAGGCGTTGACGAGCTCCGCCCGGCCCGTCTCGAGCTGCCCGATGGCCTGGCGGACGCCGTCGAGCAGGTCCAGCGGCTCGAAGCCGGTGACGACGATCGGCACCTGGTGCGCCGCGACCAGCGGCTCGTACTGCGCGGTGCCCATCACCGTGCACACATGGCCGGCGGCGAGGAAGGCCGCGACCCGGTTGTCGGGCGCGCCGAGGACGGCCCGCATCGCCGGCGGCACCAGCACGTGGCTGACGAGCATGGAGAAGTTCGCCAGCCGGCGCCGGCGCGCCGTGACCGCCGCCATCGCGGCCGCCGGGGCGGTGGTCTCGAAGCCGACCGCGAAGAACACGACCTGGCGGTCGGGGTTGGCCTCGGCGAGCCCGACGGCGTCGAGCGGTGAGTAGACGACCCGGACGTCGCCGCCGTGGGCACGCACCGTGAACAGGTCGCTGGCGCTACCTGGGACCCGGAGCATGTCCCCGAACGAGCAGAGGATCACCTCGGGTCGGGCGGCGATCGCCAGCGCCCGGTCGATCATCTCCAGCGGGGTGACGCACACCGGGCAGCCGGGGCCGTGGATGAACTCGACCTGCTCGGCGAGCAGCTGGTCGAGCCCATGCCGGATGATCGAGTGGGTCTGGCCGCCGCAGACCTCCATCAGGGTCCAGCGACGGGTCGCGGTGGCGGCGATGTCGTCCAGCAGCCGCCGCGCCAGCTCCGGGTCGTGGAACTCGGTCAGGTACCTCACCGCCGTGCCTCCCGCTCGCGGGGCGCGGCGAGCTGGCGGCGCATCTCGTCGAGCAGGCCGAGCTCGCGGAACGTCGCGAGGGTGCGATGCGCGGCCTCCTCGTCGACGACGGCGAGCGCGAACCCGGCATGGATGATCGTGTAGTCGCCGACGGCGGCGCCGGGCAGATAGGCCAGGCAGCTCGTGCGGGTGGCGCCGCCGAAGTCGACGAGCGCCATCCGGGTGCCGCGGTCGTCCCAGATCTCGGTGATCCGTCCCGGGATGCCCAGGCACATCGCGTCATGCTCCTTTCGCTGGCGGCGGGCCGCCGGCCTCACGTGCCGTTGCCGGTGCCACGGCGGGCGGCGACCTCGGTGAGCAGGCCGGACACGGCGTTCGCCTCGTCGTGGGCGCCGCACCGCTCGAAGGCCGCTCGGGCGCGGGTGAGGACCCCGGCGGCCTTGTCCAGCGCGCCGAGGTGGGCCAGCGCGTTGCCCTGACCGGCCAGGGCCCGGGCATGGCCGAGGGGGTCGGTCCGCGGATCGCGCACGGCGAGGACCTGCTGGTAGCGGCCGACGGCCTCGACCAGGTTGTCCCGCCGATGCCCCGACGGCACCCCGACCAGGGCGTTCGCCAGGTTCAGCTGGGTGCTGGCCCAGTGCCGCGGGTGGGCCCGCGCGGTGTAGACGCCGAGCGCGGTGCGCAGGCCGGCGATGGCGACCCCGACGCGCAGCTGGTCCGACGCCTGGCGCATCGGCATCGCCAGGTAGGCCGTGGCCAGGTTGACCTGCGCGGACGCGAACACCTCGGGTGCGCTGTCCACGCTGACCAGCCGCAGCGCGGCCAGGTACTGCCCGGCGGCGTGACGCAGGTGTTCCGGGTCCTCGCCGGCCCGTTCCTGGTGGGCCGAGCCGAGGGCCAGGCGCAGCTCGGCGCGGGCGATCGCGAGGTCGGTGCCGTCCAGCGCGTCGGCGGCGGCGGCGAGCCCCGCGAGCACGGCGTCGGTCGGTCCCTCGACCGCCCGGCGCAGGTCCGCGGCGGTGGACAGCAGCTGCGCGGCGAGTCCGGCGGCGCCCGCCCGCGCCGCCTCGTCGATGGCGAGCCCCAGCGACGACGCCGCGTCCGCCGGCCGGTCGGCGGCCATGGCGTGCGCGGCCCGCGCGGCGTGCACGAGCGCCGCGACCTCCCCGGTGGCGGCGTCGGTCGGCGGCGGTTCGGCCAGCTCGCCGAGGGCGAAGCGGACCACGTCGACAAGCGCGCCCAGCTCCGGGCCGAGCGCCGCGCGCACCGCGGCCGGATCCTCGTCCCGCGCGTCCTGCGGGCGCAGCACGAACCGGTTGTAGCGGGTCACGGGATCGTCGCCGTCGAGGGCGGCGGCCGCGGCGGCGATCTCGCCCCGGTAGGCGAGCTCCAGCGGGCGCAGCCGCGCCGGCCAGGCGTCCGGCCGCCGGCCGGCGGCGAGCGACCGGCGCACCCCGGCGGTGTCCTCCCCGTCCGGGACAAGCAGGAATCCAGCGGGCAGCGGGAACACGCCGACCGGCTGCGGACGCGCCAGGCGCGGAAACGTCTCAGCCATGGCCGGCCTCCCCGGCGAGCTCGTCGACGATCAGTCCGCGGACCCGTTCCAGCGCGCGGAGCACGGGCGGGCTCAGGGGGGCGCCGGGCTCGAGCGTCGCGGCCTCGATCAGGTAGACGGTGACGTCCCTCGGGTAGTCCTCGCCGAGCAGCCAGCGCCCGAACGCCAGCGCCTGGTCCCAGCGCACCGCGTGCGGCTGCGGCAGGTGCAGCGGCAGGTCGACGAGCTCGGCCGCGGGGACACGGCAGACGGTGCCGGGGGCGGCCCCCGTGCGGGCGGCGTCGACGAGCAGCACCCGCCGGGCCCCGCGCATCGCGAAGGCCGTGTCCAGGCCGGCGGTGCCGCCGTCGACGAGGCGCACGCCGGCGGGGACACCGGCCTCGGCGAGCCGCCGGATGAGGATCGGGCCGACCCCGTCGTCGCCGCGCAGCGGGTTCCCGCAGCCGATGACGGCCGCGGCGCAGGTCGGCGGGGTGACGCCGGGCGGGTCGAAACGCCGCGCCGGCGACGGGACGGCCGGTGACACGGCCGCTGGAGACGGGGCCGCCGAAGAGGGGACCCCCGCCCGCGTCCGTGCCGGTTCCCGGGTCAAGCGGACTCGCCCAGGGTGAAGCGGCTCAGTTCGCGGCCGGTGCGGCCGTCGAAGGCGTGCACGGTGCAGACCAGGCAGGAGTCGAAGCTGCGGGCCACATGGCCGAGCTCGACCGGGTCGCTGGGATCGGCGACCGGGGTGCCGACGAGGGCGGCCTCGATCGGGCCGGGGGTCCCGTCCCCGTCACGGGGGCCGATGTTCCAGGCGGTGGGCGTGATGACCTGGTAGTTCGCGATCCTGCCGCGCTCCAGGACGATCCAGTCCGCGAGCGACCCGCGGGCCGCCTCCGTCGCGCCGAAACCGCGGCCGTCGGCGAGCTCGGGCGCCGGAACGTGGAACGGCGCGTGCAGGTCAAGCTGGTCGAGCCAGCCGCGGACCCAGCGGTAGGTGCGGGCCGCCTCGTGCATCCGGGCGAGGACGCGGACCATCACCGACGGTCCGATCGTCGCGAGGATGTCCCCGAACAGCGGGTCGTGGTCCTGATGGGCGGCGGCGTCCGGCGCGGCGGCGGCGACACGGCGGGCCAGCGGGCCAGCCTCCAGCGGCCGCACGCCCAGGTCGGGAACGTCGTAGCGGGGCGACTTCGCCCAGCTGTACTTGCCCGCCTCCCGGCCCCGCTCGGGATCGATCGGATCCGTCTCGCCCTCGAACGGATGGTGCGCGGCGCTGCCCCGGTAGTACGAGTGGGTGACGTCCTCGCGGACCCTGGCCTGGTCGAACGGGTGATACGCGCCGTCCGCGTACACGCCGGAGCGGCTGATGAGCGCCGCGCCGCGCCCCTCGATCGTCGGCCGGGCGTAGAGCTCCGGGTCGAAGTACGTGCCGGACGCCAGGTAGTCGCCGGTGCCCTGGCCATAGCGGTCCAGACCGACGTCGAGGCAGTAGCGCAGGAAGAAGCCGCAGTCGCTGTCGTGCTGGGACTCGTTCTCGTAGATCCAGGCGAGCACGTCCGCCCAGCTGCGGTTGGCCAGCCAGCGGTCCACCGAGCAGCCGAGCCAGCGCTTCTCCAGCCACTCCGAGCGCCAGTGCTCGAGGATCGCGGTCGCCCTGGTCACGTCCGCGAGTGTCGGCGCGCCGATCACGCCGCCGGGCACCATGAAGCTCGAGTGCGGCCACTGGCCGCCGAAGATCGCGTAGATCTCCACCGGCGCCGCGGACAACACCACCCCCGGGCCGTAGCTGGAACCGGTGAACGGGGTGAACCGCCGCACCGCCTCCTCGTACAGAGGGCTTGCGGCATGGCGGCGGTGGGTGAGGTCGATGGCGAACAGCGCGTAGAAGCCGCGCGGGATGCTCTGCAGCGTCTCGCAGGCCTGCGCGATGTTGCGGACCAGCGTCGCGCCCGGGGGCAGCTCGGTGTGCCAGGCGACGTCGAGCGCGTACGCCGCCTTGTACAGGTGGCTGCCGCCGCAGATCCCGCAGATCCGCGGGGTGACGATCAGGCCGGCCTGCGGGTCCTTGCCCCGCAGGATGATCTCGAGGCCGCGGAACATCGCCGCCGAGGTCCAGGCCGAGCTGACCACTCCGTCGTCGATCGTGACCCGGACGTCGAGGTCGCCCTCCACCCGCCCCATCGGGCTGACGTTGAGATCGACGGTCGTCATCGCCCGCGCACCTCTCCCTGTCGTTTCTCGCGGCTGTGCCAGTCGTGCTGTGCCAGTCGTGCTGTGCCAGTGGTGCTGTGCCGGTCGTGCCGTGCGGTGCCGGTCGCGCTGTGCCGGCCGTGTGGTGGACGCGGGTCGTCGTCCGGATCAGACGACGAACATGTCCTTCTTCGACCACGGCGGGGCCGCGACCCGGGAGGCGGCGGCCTGGGCCAGGTAGGTGGCGTGGCCGCTGCCCTCGGGCACCTCCCGCGGGATCACCCCGGCGACCTTCTGGGTGCGGAACACCGTGCCCGGGGCGAGATCGAAGAACGGGAACTCGGGTTCGGTGCAGCCGATGCACGGCATGCCGGCCCGCGTCTTCGACGACTGCCGGTTCCACAGGATCCGGTTGCAGGGGGAGTGCGTCATCGGCCCGCGGCAGCCGAACTCGTAGAACAGGCAGCCCTGCCGTGTCCCGTCCCCGAAGGACAGCGTCGACTGCTTGTACTCGAAGTACTGGTTGCGGCTGCAACCGGTGTGGGTGAACGAGGTGAAGAACGTCTTCGGCCGGTGCAGGTCGTCGAGCTCGATGTCGGCGGCTCGGCCAGTGGCCAGCGCCACCAGGATCTGGGTGATCCAGTCCGGATGGGCCGGGCAGCCCGGCACGTTGACGACGGGCAGGCCCGAGCGCGACCGGAACCCCGAACCGAGGAAGCCGCCCGGGACGCGCCGGTGGAACTGCAGGCCGGTCGAGTCCGTCGGGTTCGGCTCGGTCGCCGGCAGGCCGCCCCAGGCGGCGCAGTCCCCGAGCGCCACCACCACCTGCGCCTGGGCGGTCAGGTCGCGCAGCCAGTCCTGCATCGGCCGCCCGGCGAACTCGTTGAACGTCCCCCGCCCGTCCGGGCCGCGGATGACCGAGCCCTCGAAGACGAGGATGTCGACGGGCCGGGTGCCCTGGGCGCAGTCCTGGAGCAGGGCGCGGGCCTGCGCGCCCTCCTGCGGGCTCAGCGACGGATGCCAGACGAGGTCCAGACCGAAGTCGCTGATCAGGTCGATGACGGTGGGCTCCGCGGCGTTCAGGAACGACATCGTGTTGCCGCCGCACGCCCCGCCCTGCAACCAGAGCACGGATGACATCGATGGTCCTTCCTCGGATGGCCCGACGTCTGCCGGCCGATGGCGGCGACGCTATGTCGCCACGGCGCCGTCACCGATGGGCCGTGTGCGGAGGCTGCCACCTACGCGGGGTGACGTTTGCCGCTGGCCGCCGGCGGCGGTGACAGTGGGTCCGCTGTCGGCGGGAGCGGGAGGTGCAACGGCGATGCACGAGCTGTCGCTGTGCCGCTCGGTCGCGGACATCGTGCGCCGGCATGCCGCCGGCAGACGGGTGATCCGGGTGCGGCTGCGGGTCGGCGCCCTGCGCCAGGTGGTGCCCGACACCCTCGCCTACTGCTGGCGCCTGATGCAGGACGACTCGGTCGATCCGCTGGCCGGGTCGGTGCTGGAGGTCCAGAGCGTGCCCGCGGTCGTGCGCTGCCGCGCGTGTGGGACCCACAGCGAGCTCGACCGGCCGGTGCTGCGCTGCGCCGGCTGCGGCGGGGCCGATGTGGAGCTGGTCAGCGGCGAGGAGTTCCTCGTCGTCTCGTTCGAGGTGGCGACGGAGCCGGTGGAGGCATGAGATGGGCCGATTCCACGCCCACGGGACCGATCACGACCATCCGCACCCGGATCACTCGCGGTACGGAACCGCCACCGAGCGGGTCGAGGTACTGGAGCGGATCCTCGGCGAGAACGAGCGTGCCGCCCGGGCGAACCGGGACGCGTTCGACGCGGCCGGTGTCACCGTCGTCAACCTGATGTCGGGGCCCGGCGCCGGCAAGACCACCCTGCTCGTCGAGACGCTGCGCCGGCTGGCGCCGCGCCGTCGGATCGGCGTCATCGAAGGGGACATCGAGACCAGCCTCGACGCCGACCGGCTCGCGGGGCTCGGCGCGTCGATCAGCCTGGTGAACACGGGCAACGGCTTCGGCGGCGAGTGCCACCTGGACGCGCCGATGATCGCCTCGGCGCTGCCCCGGCTGCCGCTCGCCGATCTCGACCTGGTCCTCATCGAGAACGTCGGGAACCTGGTGTGCCCGGCCGAGTTCGCCGTCGGCGAGGACCGGCGGGTCATGGTCTTCTCGGTCACCGAGGGGGAGGAGAAGCCGCTCAAATATCCGGTAATGTTCCGGGCGGTCGATCTCGTCCTGGTCAACAAGATTGACCTGCTGCCGTACCTCGATTTTGATCTGCCGGCGTTCCGGCGCAATCTCGACGCCGTCCATCCAGGAGTGGGCGTGCGGATGCTCAGTTCCCGGACCGGCGCGGGTGTGGATGCCTGGTGCGACTGGCTTGTCCAGTCTTCCCAGGGCCTTGGTCCGTCGACGGAAGTGGGCTGATTCCGGGCCTCTGGTCGGCCTGGCGTGGACCGTGGGTCGATGTTCCTCCTTACCCGGAACACTGTTGTGGCGAGATTTTCATGATTGTCGACGCCCCCCGGCGCGTCGCTTTCGCTATTGCTGATCGATCCGATACAAAAAATCCGATCGGGATGGCGGAACGTCGGGAAGGTCAAACAACAATGCGCCCACCTGTCAGAAATTCATCCGTTGCGCCGCCCGCGCGGCGCGGCCGCGTCATGCTCGCGGTCGCCACGGTCGCCGCGGTCGGTTTTCTCACCACCGGCGCCGGCTGTCCGCCGCCGCCACCGCCCTGCCCGCCGTACCCGCCGAACGCGACCTGCTGACGCACCTCGCGGTCGCCGTCGCGGGCGACGCGGCGGGGATTTCCTGGGCGGGCCCGGCTCCCGCGGCCGGGATGGTCACAACCCAGGACGCGGCCTGGTCGGCCTGGTCGGCTTAGTCGGCTCAGTCGGCCGAGGGGGCGGCCAACGGGAGGCCGGTCGGTGCGCCGCCAACCGGCTCGGTCTCACCGGAGGCCCCTGCGGTGATGGCGAGCGTCTCGGGTCCGCCGGTCCACGTGGGCATGGCGGCCTCGGCCCAGGTGCCGCGCAGTACCGCCACGGCGTGGTCGTACGCGTCGTGGGTGGGGAGCAGGCGGCGGATGTTCAGCGGCAGCAGGTCCTCCCGGTTCGTCTGTCCACAGCGCGGGCAGACGAGCTGGCTGAGCGGGAGGAGAACGCCGCAGCCACCCTCACCCGCGCCGCAGCGGCGCCAGTCGCCGTCCACCTCGATGCGCCGGATCGGCGGGCGGCGGCAGGACACCGCGGCGGGCACCAGCGGCGACGGGGTGCGTGTCGCCTCCAGGGTGGGGACGCCGGGGTGTGATCTCCGCGCACGTCTCCTCGCGCTCCATCGAGACGACAAGGCGGCCTCCCTTTTTGTCCGGGTACGACCAATCTTGCGGGTCTGTCCTTGGCGTCTCAGAGCAAAACGCCTAAGGTCCGGCAAAGCAACCGAATAGCACTTTCCGGTGGCTTCCGGGTGACATGCCGGCCTATCTTTGCACAACGGGTGTGCCGGCGTGCTTGACCTGCCACTTTGGCAGCGACATGACCCCGGGCGATCGGGCGCCGACACGGGCTCGTGCCGTACTCTGTTGCGCTCACGCCGTCGCACCGCTCGCCGTCGATGCGGCGCCGGGGTCTCGTGTCCACCCGGACGTTCGACGGGACGGCGTCAAGGACGGGCAGCGGGCGGCGGGGGCCGGCGCCCGTCAGCGCATGATGCCGGTGTGGCCGAGGGAGTAGCGGCCGGGCTGCGGCCAGACGGTGAGGCCGTGCGGCTCGCGGCCCACGGGGATCCTGGTCAGCAGGTGCCCGGCGGCGGGATCGGTGCCATCCGGGCCGCCCGTGTCGAACACGTACACGACGTTGCTGCGTCGGCCTGACAGCCACAGCCGGCTGCCATCGGCGCTGACGTTGCCCATGTCCGGCGTCCCGCCGCCGGGGATCGGCCAGTTCGCGACGACCGCGCGGGTGGCGAAGGAGATGACGGAGACCGAGCCCTGGTCGCCGTGATGGGGGAAAGGCGGCGACATCGACGCCATCTCGCCGCCGCGGTTCGCCACGTAGAGGAACCGCCCGTCCCGACTGGGGTACAGGCCGTGTGTCTCGGGACCGGTCCGGACGAAGCCGACCTTGACGAAGCGGTCGCCGTCGATGAGGTGGACGCCGTCGGCGTTCATGTCAGCGACGTACCAGACCTTGCCCGCTGGATCGATCTTGATGTCCTGCGGGGCTGCGTCACGCCCGAGGTCGAGGTATCCGAGCACGGTCTGCTTCCGGACGTCGATCTTGACGAGGCGGCCGGCGAACTCGCACGTCGCGATCGCATAGGAGCCGTCGACGGAGAAGTCGACGTGGTTGACGCCGGCGCACGCCGTGCCCACGTCCAGGCTGTGGCGCAGGGCCATCGTGTGCGGGTCGCGGAAGTCGATGTCGTGGTTCGCCTCCGCGATGACCATCGCGTACGCGCCGTCCGGCGTGAAGTAGAGGTTGTACGGGTCCGCGACCGGCACCGCCGGTCCGGCGAGGCGGCCGGTGCGCGGATCGATCGGGGACAGGCTGTTGCCCCTGTTGTTGTTCACCCACAAGGTCCGCAGATCCCAGGAGGGGACCACGTGCTGCGGCTCCCGTCCGGTCGCGAAGGACCCCACCACCCGCAGGGTTCGCTGGTCGATCACCGTGACCGTGCCGTCGCCCAGGTTCGGCACGTAGACGAGCGCCGGATCGTCGCGGACGACCGGGCTGAGCATCCCGGCGTGGGCGTGCGCGTAGACGTCACCGCCCGGCTCCGGCCCCACGGCCGCGGCGTCGGCCTGGGGACTCGCCGACCGGATCGACGCGGCGACCGGAGCACCCCCGGCCGCCGCCGGCACCGGTCCGGCATTCGACCCGGTGCCGCCCGCCGCGATGAACCAGATGGCGACGCCGGCGATGACGACCACCGCGGCGCCGGCCAGTAGCAGGCCGCGGCGGGAGGTGCCCGCCGCCCGATGAGTTCGGGACGATGCCCTGTCCGACACGGAGGAAGAGTAACCACGCCTGCCGGTTCCGACCGCACCGGGTACTACGTCTCCGCGAGTCGGCATCTCCGCGAGTCGGCATCTCCGTGAGTCGGTGCCCGCGGTGGGGCGGCACGGGCGCCCGTACGGTTGGGCTGCCGGGCCCGGCGCGCGCATCCGCGGGCGGTCGAGATACTGGGCGGCGGACAGCCAGCTGTCCCGGAGGGAGCCGACGTGATGAGCGAGCGCATCGGGGGCCGGGCGTGAGTGACGACAGCCCCGTCGATCTGTCCCGTCGCCGGTTCCTCACCGCCGCGCCGGTCGCCGCGGCGGCGGCCGGGCTCGCGGCCTGCGCGGCCGGATCAGGCCCGGACGCCTCGTCGACGCCCTCCGCGCCCGCCCACGCCGCGCCGGCGGCCGGCACGCCAGATCGGAAGAGCGT